>JAFZEB010000046.1 GCA_017560855.1 Ruminiclostridium sp. | reverse complement strand
TCTGCTGGACTGATTCCCAAAACCGATACATCCCCTCTTTCCACAGAAAGGAGGCCCCCATGAAGCGACTTCTCCCCTTCCTTCTCCTCCTCACCCTGCTCATTCCCATGACTGCCGGGGCGGATGCAGGACCCAAGCCCTCGGTGAACGTAACCTTCCACGGGCTGGAGGATCAGACCTACTACGTCACCCTCCTGTCGGAACGGGACTCCACCGGACCCTGGAGTGTCAGCCAGAATTACGAGGAATACTACGGTCCCCGTGATGTCTGGGAAGCCTTCAACAACTACGAAGACCCCGACGGCTTCTACTTCATCGGCTGCTATGAGGAATGCTCCGACGACCAGACCTTCGCCTGGACCTACTACCCGCCCCAGGTCTTCAAGGTGCTGGTCTACTTCCCGGAGACCGACACCTTCGCCGTCACGGAAGATACCTATGAACGGTACGCCTTCCACAGCTATTTCAAGTGCAACGCCGGGGCGGCTCCTGAGACCGGCCTGCTGGCCCCCCTCCACAAGGATTACCTCTTCGGGCAGGAGATCCTCTCCTTCCTGGCCCGGGTGGTCATCACCCTGGCCGCCGAGATGGCCCTGGCCCTGGTCTTCGGCTTCCGGGCAAAGAAACAGCTGAAGATCATCTTCTGGGTGAACCTGGCCACTCAGATCATCCTGAACCTGGCCCTGAACATCATCAACTTCCTGTTCGGCGGCTGGGCCTTTGTCCTGGGATACTTCGTGATGGAGGCTGTCGTCTTCCTTCTGGAAGGTCTGGCCTTCGCCGCCACCCTGCACAAGTGGGACAGGAAGCCGGAGCGGAAGGCCCACCCTTGGGTGTACGCCCTCACGGCCAACGGCACCTCCCTCCTGCTGGGTCTCTTTATCAGCCAGCACATTCCCGGCATCTTCTAATGGAAAGGTTGGATTATTATGAAAAAACTTTTCTTATGCCTGGTTGCCATCCTCATGCTGGTGGTGGGTCTCTTCTGGATCTTCGGCACCGCCCCGGATCCCATCCAGGACACCAACGGCCCGGACAAACATAACCTCCAGGTCATCAACGACTTTGACATCATCGCCGGTGACATGGGCATGACCGGCGGCATCACCATCAAAAAGGACCTGATTGGCAGCGGCATCACCATCTCCTCCGACGGCTTCAGCGGGGTCTATGATGTGCTGTGGACCAACTTCCTGGGAAAGTCCGACATCACCCTGGATCTCACCGCCCTGACGGTCACCGAGGGCAACTTCAAGGCCTGCCTGGTGCTGGATGACGAGATCGTGGGGGTCATCCCCTTCAACCAGGAGGATCCCTTCTATTCCTTCCGTCTGGACGACGTGAACGGCACCTTCTCCCTCCGCATTGCAGGCGAAAGCGCCGCCTTCCAGTTCAGCATCACCGAAGATGAGTACGACAGATTTGAACACCCCTAAAACGACAAACAGCCCTGACCGAATGAATCGGTCAGGGCTGTTTTCACGTTGGTTTCTATGCAGGGTCCCCTCATCCGCCCACTTCGAGGGCACCTTCTCCCCAGGGAGAAGGCTTCTGTTGTCCGAAGACAAGGCTTCCCCCTGGGGGGAAGCTGGCACGGCAAAGCCGTGACTGATGAGGGGGCGATGACCCGAAACGTTTACTCCCACGTACAGGCAAAACTAAAAATGACTTCGTCCCCGGCTTCCACCGTCTGAATGGCAGCGCTCACCATCAGCTGCTCCCCGTTGAGGGTATAGGTCCAGCCGGATACGTCGCCTCCGTCCCCGTTGTTCAGGCCGCCGATGGACTCCACGAAAGGAGGATCGCCGCTGGTGACCACAGGGATCCCAGCCTCCTGGCAGGCCCACTGGAGGACCTCCAGGCAGGTGGTGCCCTCAGAGACGGTCATCTCCACAGGCTCCAGCATCCAGCCGTTTTCGGGCAGGAGGGCAAGGCTCTCCTCCTTCATCATGTGGATGTTGTCCAGGGCGGGCTGGACAGAGACCCCCACGGTGCAGACCATGGACTCCCCCTCCGGGGTGGAACCGGAGGTAGCATCTTCCCCCTGAATGGTGGCCATGAGGGGCCGCCAGAAGGGTTCGATCAGCAGGACCACCAGAAACACCACGGCGATGGCAATGTTGCGCTTGGTCTTCTTATCCATGCTTCTTCTCCATTTCCAGCACGGCGGCCTTGGCGGCGGCCTGCTCGGCCTCCTTCTTGCTGCGGCCCTGGCCGGAGCCAATGGCCTTGCCGTTGAGGAGAACCTCCATGTCGAAGGTCTTGCAGTGGTCGGGACCGGACTCCCCGACCACCCGGTAGGACAGGACCTGGCCGCTCTCCCGCTGGACCAGCTCCTGGAGGGCGGTCTTGAAGTCACGGCCGGCCCCGATGCGCTCCTGCTCCTGGTCCAGGATCAGGGTGTGAATGAGCTTACGGGTCTGGCCGATGCCCCCGTCCAGGTAGACGGCAGCCAGCATGGCCTCCACGGCGTCTGCCAGGATGGAGGGACGGTTCCGTCCGCCGCCTCCGGCCTCGCCCTTGCCCAGGCGGAGATAGCTGCCCAGGTCCAGGACCTTGGCCACTTCCACCAGGCTGGCCTCGCAGACCAGGGCCGCACGGATGCGGGTCAGGTCACCCTCAGGCAGGTCTTTCCGGGTGCGGTACAGGTGGTCTGCCACCACCAGACCCAGAATGGAGTCTCCCAAAAATTCCAGCCGCTCGTTGCTGGCAAGGCCCTTGTCCCGGTGCTCGTTGGCGTAAGAGCTGTGGGTCAGGGCATTTTCAAGCAGGGTACGGTCCCGGAAGGTATAGCCGATCTTGGCTTCCAGGGTGTGCATGGTCCCCACTCCTTTCTGTATCTCAAAATGCAACCCTCGCCTGCAGGCGAGGGTTACTTGTGTGTTTCTCAGTCGTCCAGGTGCTTGCCCAGGTATTCCACCAGGTCGCCCACGGTCTTGATGTTGGCCATATCCTCCTCGGACATCTCCTCGATGCCGAACTCGTCCTCCAGAGCCATAGACAGCTCCACCAGGTCCAGGGAGTCAACGCCCAGGTCTTCCACGAAAGCAGCTTCCAGGGTGATGGTCTCTGCATCCACGCCCAGCTGCTCTGCAATCAGTGCCTTCAGCTTATTGAAAATCATAGTAACTGCTCCTTTGTCGTCCGTCCTTGGGTCACGGACCGTTCATGTAACATCATTACTATAGGGAGATTTTTCCCCTCTGTCAATAGAAAATTTGAAAAATCAGTCCTCGCCGCCCACAGCCAGACGCATATGGTCCACGTTGGCGGTGATATCGGCGATCAGGTCGGACTCGGCCATCTCCTTGGCCCGGATGATGGCGTTGTAGATGGCGTAGGCATTGGAGGAGCCATGGGCCTTGATGACCGGCTTGGAGATGCCCACCAGGGCAGTGCCGCCGATCTCGTCGGGGCTGAAGACCTTCTTGAAGCCAGCCACATGGTCCTTCACGGTGAGGAAGCCCAGTTTGGAGGCCAGGCTGGACTTGAACATGGTCTTCATGAAGTCGGCGAACATGATGAGCCCGCCCTCGTAGGTCTTCATGAAGATGTTGCCGGTGAAGCCGTCGGTGACCAGCACGTCCACCCCGCCCAGGATGGCCTCACGGCCTTCCACGTTGCCGATGAAGTTCAGGCGGCCCTCGTCATGGGCCTGCTGCAGGAGCTTGTAGGTCTCCTGCTGAAGGGCCAGACCCTTGCTCTCCTCCGCGCCGTTGTTCAGGATGCCCACCCGGGGATTTTCCAGGCCCAGGGTGCGCTTGGCGTAGAAGTTGCCCATATAGGCGTACTGGAGGAGGTACTCAGGGGTACACTCGGCAGTGGCGCCGCAGTCGATGAGGACGAAGCCCCCGGCCTGGGTGGGGACCACGGGGCACATGGCGGCCCGGCGGATGCCCCGGATGCGCTTGACCATCAGGGTGGCGGCAGACAGGAGGGCACCGGTGGAACCGGCAGAGACAAAGGCGTCGGCCTCACCGTCCTTGAGCATCTGCAGGCCCACGGTCATGGAGGAGTCCTTCTTGTCCCGGAAAGCCCGGGCGGGGTTGTCCTCCATGGTGATGACCTGGGTAGTGGGGATGTGGCTCACACCCTGGGGCAGTTCCTTGCGTCCCAGCTGTTCCAGGGCAGACTGGATGGCCTCGGTGGAGCCGGTGAGGACCACCTCCACACCCAGCTTTTCGGCGGCCTGGATGGCGCCGTCAACAGGGGCCAGGGGGGCGTTGTCGCCCCCCATGGCGTCCAGAATGATTTTCATAGAGATTCCTTTCTCCGGTAAGGTTTATGCGAAATCTAACTGTTCCAGGATCTCCAGACCACGCTTGGACAGCTCAGCGTTCTTGTTCCGCTTGCCCTTCACCCGGTAGCCCAGGGGGGGCATGATGCCGAAGTTCACGTTCATGGGCTGGAAATTCTCCACAGACTGGTTGCTGATGTACAGGGCCAGGGCGCCGATGGCGGTCTCCTGAGGGAAGTCCACGGGGGCCTTGCCCTGGAGGCGGCGGGCCAGCTCCAGAGCGGCCAGACAGCCGGAGGCGGTGGACTCCACATAGCCCTCCACGCCGGTGATCTGACCGGCGAACATAATGCGGGGCTCGGACTTCACCCGGTAGTACCGGTCCAGCATCCGGGGGGAATCCAGATAGGTGTTCCGGTGCATGACGCCGTAGCGCAGGTACTCGGCGTTGCGCAGGGCGGGGATCATGGAGAAGACCCGCTTCTGCTCCGGCCAGGTCAGGTGGGTCTGAAAGCCCACGATATTGTAGATGGTGCCCTCGTCGTTGTCCCGGCGGAGCTGGACCACAGCATAGGGTTCCTTGCCGGTCTTGGGGTCCCGGAGGCCTCGGGGCTTCAGGGGGCCGAAGGTGAGGGTCTGCTCGCCCCGGCGGGCCATGACCTCCACGGGCATGCAGCCGTCAAAGACCTTCTTGTCCTCAAAGCCGTGGAGGGTGGCCTCCTTGGCGGCGCACAGCTCCTTCCAGAAGTCCAGATACTCCTCCTGGGTCATGGGGCAGTTGATGTAGTCGGGGGTGCCCTTGTCGTAGCGGGAGGCGAACCAGGCGCTCTCCATGTCCACGCTGTCAAAGGTCACCAGAGGGGCGGCGGCATCAAAGAAATGCAGGTAGCCGCTCTCCGGGAAGTAGCTGGCGATGGACTGGGCCAGGGCATCGGAGGTCAGGGGGCCGGAGGCCAGGATGACCTGACCCTCGGCAGGGATCTCGGTGACTTCCCCCTCCACCACCTCAATGAGGGGGTGGTTCCGAATGGCATCGGTGATGGCCTGGGCAAAGGCGTGGCGGTCCACCGCCAGGGCCCCGCCTGCGGCCACCCGGTGGTCGTCGGCGCACTTGAGGATCAGGGAGCCCAGACGGCGAAGCTCCTCTTTCAGCAGGCCCACCGCATTTTCCAGCTGGTCGGACCGAAGGGAGTTGGAGCACACCAGCTCACCGAAAAGGTCGGTGTGGTGGGCGGGGGTCTTCTTCTGGGGCTTCATCTCATGAAGGGTCACAGGAATGCCCCGCTGTGCCAGCTGCCAGGCGGCTTCACAGCCTGCCAGACCGGCACCGATGACGGTCACGCGCTCGCTCATGCTTCCTCCTCCCCTTCTGCCTTCTTGGCGGTCTTCTTTGCGGTGGTTTTCTTGGCGGCAGTCTTCTTGGGCTTCTCTTCCCCCTCGGCTGCTGCCTTTTTCGTGGTCTTTTTGGCCGCGGTCTTCTTGGGCTTTTCCTCCCCGTCGGCCGCTGCCTTCTTGGTGGTCTTCTTGGCCGCCGTCTTCTTGGCGGGCTTCTCCTCGGCGACGGTCTCAGCGGGTGCGGCTGCAGCCCCCTCGGCGGTCTCCTCGGTCTTTTTCTTTCGGAAGCCTCCCCGCTTCTCCTCAGGGACGAAGGCGGCGCAGGCTTCGTTGATGCAGAAGGGCTTCTTGAACCCTCTGCCGGATTTCTTAAACATGGTCCAGCCGCACTCGGGGCAGCTGTCCTTCACGGGAACGTCCCAGGTCATGAAGTCGCAGACACGGCCCAGCTTGTCGCCGATCCGCTCACAGCCGTAGTAGGTGTAGCCGTTGCGGGAGGTCTTCTTC
>JAFZEB010000045.1 GCA_017560855.1 Ruminiclostridium sp. | reverse complement strand
CGTTTCTCCTTTCACAGGTCACTGGATAAAGTGTTTGATGGGTCCGCTGAGCCGCTTATAGATCAGAACGGTCACAAAGGCATTCAAGGCACAGGAGACAATATTGAAGGGGACCACGGAAAATGCCACCATGGTGGGGACACTGCTGATCCAGGGGTTCACGGCGGAGCACATATCCACGATGGCCTGCCAGTCCATGCCATAGAGCTTGATGTAGAAGGGGAAGATCAGGTACAGGTTGGTGAAGACGCCCACCACGATTTTGCAAAGGGCGCCGATGACCAGGCCGATGATGGCCCCCCGCTTGGTGTGATCCTTCCGGTAGTAGAGGACAGCGGGCAGGACAAAGGCCAGGCTCAGGAGAAGATTCTGGATCTCGCCGGTGTACATGGACTCAGAGCCAATGAGCAGGCACTTCAGGACGATCTTCACCACGATGATCTGAATGGCGCCAATGGGGCCCAGGATGAAGCCGCCGATGAGTTCCGGCAGGTTGGCCAAGTCGATCTCAGCAAAGGGAGACAGGATGGGGATGCTGAAGTTGATGCTCAGCAGGACGAAGGCCATGGTGCCCATCATGGCGGCCATGGTCATCCGCCGGACGTTGGTGCTGCGGGGTTTGGACATAAAAAAACACACTCCTTTGTTGTTTTGAAAACACCCTGGATCCTCTGACTTCTCTCCAAGGTGAACAAACAACAAAAGAGTGCACCGAACCAAAGGCATGTAAAAAAATATGCCAAAACAAAGGTACGAAACTTGCGTACCAAAATAGCGCACGACTCCTGCCGTACTCATCTTCTTCCATCCAGACTGTAACTGTTGGTCCCGGAGTTTCACCGAGTCAGCGGATGCCCGAAGGCAGCCGGTCGCGGACTTTACCGCCAGTGGGGAATTTCACCCCGCCCTGAAGACAAAGTATTCAGTTGTTTTCTTGCCCAAACTATACAACAGGTTTTTTAAAATTGCAACCCCCTTTTTTCAAGTTCTGTCCCTTTACGCCATGAAGCAGGAAAAAAAAGGCAGGTTTCTACCCCGCATTCCACCCATTTTTCTCCCTTCTTCACGAATTTTGAAAATATATATTTTCCATTTTTGTAACAAAAGCTTACCACTTTTCTTCCCAAAAAGCGATCTTTTGTTGGGCTGCGCTGCCCGGTCTGGTGGTCAAAAAGCCAAATCCCCCCCAAGAATTGATCCTGCAAAAAACCTTCGGCCCGCCGAGTCATCGGCGGGCCGAAGGTCTATTTTCCCTTTAATACTTCTTTAGTGTCCCGTCAGCACAGTTCAGACGATAGCCGCCGTGGTCAGTGATGATGGTCCACACGGGGGTGAATATCGTCCGTTCCCCCTCCACCGTATGTACATACCCTTCGGTGATAGAGGCGATCCGACTGCATTTGACCCCCAATTGGGACAGTCCGGTGACAAAATCCACCAGTAAGGTCTCCGGACGACGCATGGGCAGGATCTCCCAGGTCTCCGTTGTGATTTGGTCTGAGATGTATGCCACATTCTCTGGATCCAGCTGGGGGTCTGTCAGGGCACTCTCCCAGGGGATCCCATCCTTCTCCACAGAGATCCCATGCTGCTCCAGATAGAGCAATGCCTGGGTCTGGCCGGCCTCTTCATACACCTGCGCCTGACTTCGCTGGCTGATCACGATCCCCAGCAGGATGATATTCAGAATCACCAGAAGGAGGATAACTGTGAATTTCAGTTTAGCCCGTTCCATGTCTCTCCTCCTTTATCCCAGTTCCCGAACCGTCCACAGGGCCTTGGTCAGACCGCTGCCGTCATCCCGGTGACACAGCTGGAGTTCTTTCCCCACCTGACTCTGGGCCTCTGCCGCTGCAGTAGCCTGCCGCTCGGGGGGCACCGCACAGGGCGCTTCGGTACTATCGTACTGCCGGAAGATGATCTCAAAGGAAACCAGGGACTCTCCCTGGAAGCGGAACCGGGCAGACCAGCCGTTTTCCCCCAAACTGACCCGCGCTCCCTCCAGCAGATAGCTGTAGGTGAGGATCTGCGTACCATCCGGCTGCTCCTCGGCCCCCTGGCAGAAAAACCGAGCCTCACCGGTTCTGCCTGCTGTCAGCAGCTCCAGAACTGCCTCGGCCTCCTCCCGCAGATCCAATTCCTCGGTGGAAGCAGCCTCATATCGGGCTTCGCCACTCTCTGACCCGTGGTAGATGACACTGCCATCCTCCTGGATGCGGATGGTATCGGAACCTTCCCGGACCACCGTACCATCGGCACTTTCATAGATGGACACTGCCTGGAGATTAAAACCAGCTGTCTCCAACATGCCTCGGATCCCGGTCTCATCCATCCCAGCCAGAGGATTGGACGCATTGTACACCCGGAAGGACGGGGCGGTGCTGCCCACCATCATATACCCAGGCAGCAAAGCTGCCAGTTCCTGGTCTTCAAAGGCAAAGCAGACCTGATTGGGGCCCAAGTCCTGGACCTGGGCAGGCATCGCCAGGCCGGAGGTCCCCACCTGGCTGACCCAGTATTCACCGGAAGCCTGCTCATAGCCGTACAGGGCATCGGCCTGGCCGTTCCGGAAGGTCACCAGGAAGATGCGGCCCCTCCCCTCCTGACCTGAGGCAGAAACAAAGGGGATATCATAAAGGAAGTCATTGCAGACCCAGTTCTCACTTTGGGTGATCGCCTGCTGCCAGGCCTCCTGGCTGCTCTTCTTCGGTTTTTCCATCCGGTCCAGGGTGTGGAAAAGCAGATCCTTCAGCCCCTGATCATAGACCCGCTCCACGCTGGTCTGATCGTATCGCAGACCGCAGCGCCCCAAATCATTCTGGACCATCACCGCCACCGGAGTCTGGTCGGGAATCTGCGTGGTTTGTGCCGCACGATAGGCGCCACTCTCCTGCCCAGCCCCCTGACCAACAAAGGTCTGGAACAGATTGGTCTGGCCCACCAGGAAAACAGCCGTGCAGACCAGGAGGGCTATGAGGATATTTTCGATCCGATCGATCTGTCGGCGGGTAAACTTCCCTTTCATACCTGGGGACCTCCCACCTTCAGTTCCATGCGAATGGTAGTACCGGGACCTTCCCGGTCCACCAGGGACAAACTACCCTCATGACGCTGAATGATCTCCTGGGCGATGGACAGACCCAGACCGGTGCCGCCAGACTCCCGGGACCGGGCTTTATCCACCCGGTAAAACCGTTCGAAAATACGTTCCCGATCCCCGGCAGGAATACCGATGCCGTTGTCCTCCACTTCCAGCCAGACCTTGTCCTTGGTCTGACCGGCCATCATCAGGATGCGGCCACCGTCCGGGGTATACTTGATGGCATTGGACAGCACATTCATAATGACCTGCAGGACCCGTTCACGGTCGGCCCGGATCACGGGCAGATCCTCATCCCCCATAAGCTTCAGCTGATGGTCGTGACGCTGGGCCTCCATAAGAACGGCCTGATAGCTGTCCCGCAGAACATCCCCAAAGGGGAACTGGGTAAAGCTCAGCTGGCTGTGCCCGGAATCGAACCGGGACAGGGTGAGCAGATCCTGCACAATGTGTGTCATGCGGTCACTCTCGTTGAGGATGACCCCCAGGAAGCTCCCCATCATATCGGGGGGCAGGTCGGGATTCTCTGCTAGGGTCTCAGCATAGCTGCGGATGTTGGTCAGAGGGGTACGCAGCTCGTGGGAGACATTGGCCACAAACTCCCGGCGCATGCTCTCTGTCTTCATCTGCTGGGTAACATCGTGGACCACCGCCAGAACACCGGCCTGCTTCTCCCGGTCAAAGGGAGCCAGCAGGAAGAGAAGGATCCGCTCGCCACGAACGGTCTCACTCTCCAGGCAGTCGCTCTCCAGGTTCAGGATGGTCTCCAGAGGAGCGATCTCCCCAAAGAGGTCCTGATATCGGACAGCCCCTCCCACAGGGATGGCCATATCCAGCATCTCCTCTGCGGCGGGGTTGGAGTGGATGACCTCGCCCTGACCGTTGAAGGCCACCACGCCGTCAGTCATATGCAGGAAGAGGGTGGAGAGCTTGGTCCGCTCGTTATCCACTTCCTGAATGGTGCTCTGAAGCTGTCCGGCCATGTCGTTGAAGGTATCCGTCAGAATACCGATCTCATCGTGAGAAGACACCTGGATCTCATGGTCAAAGTCTCCCTCAGCCACCCGCTTGGCCCCTCGGGTCAGTGCCCCGATGGGGGTGACCATGGCCCGGGAAAGCAGGAAGGATAGCAGGACAGAGATCACCAGGCCAAAGACCAGGGCCTCCATGATGAGCTGGAAAATCTGATTGTTCAGTTCCTGGACAGAAACTCGCTGGTCCAGAATATAGATGATATACTCCTCTCCCCCTCGTTCAATGGGGATGGCCAGGTCCATATAGGAGGCAGTCAGGTCACTCTTGGATCCCTCCTCCTTCTGGGTCAGGGCAGTGAGCAGATTGGGTGTCATCTCCAGAGACTGCCCTTCCTGCTCGTTGGAACCGGCCAGATATTCGCCAGTCTCTCCGTCCAGGATGTAGTAGTCTCGGTTACGGCCGTCCACACCCAGGGCGCCCATATAGGTCTTGAGGACCTGATTCAGAGCCTGGGCTCCGTCGGTCTCCTCCTCAGTGGCTGTGGTCAGGTCCCGGACCAGTTCCGGGTCGTTGTTGAAGACCTCCACCATCTGGGAATAGAATTCATTGAGATAAAAGCGGTTCACCGAGTTCACAAGGAAGGCGCCTGCAATGGTCATCAAACTGACCACCAGCAGCACCATAATGAGAACCAGTTTCATGTGCAGACTTCGCAGCACGAATATCACTCTCCTCTATGGGATGCCTGCAGATGGTCAGGCGTCTTTTTGGAACAGGTAGCCCGCACCACGGCGGGTGATGATATAACGGGGCTGGGCAGGGTTATCCTCTACCTTTTCCCGCAGTCGCCGGATGGCCACATCCACAGCACGGACATCGCCCACATAGCCCTCGTAGTTCCACACCCGCTCCATGAGTTCCTGGCGGGAGAACACGTTGCCGGCATTGGCAGCCAGATAGGTCAGCAGGTCAAACTCTCGCTGGGTCAGTTCCAGGTCGGTCCCGTCCTTTCGGACCACACCGGCCCCTTTGTCGATGACCAGGCGGCCCAGGTCCAGCAGATTGGCAGGGCTCTCTGATGCTGCCGCCTGGGTGACCATGGCCATTCGCCGGATGTTGGCCTTCACCCGGGCCATCAGCTCCCGGATGGAGAAGGGCTTGGTGATATAGTCATCGGCCCCCAGTTCCAGCCCCAGGATCTTGTCCTGCTCGGTCTCCCGGGCGGTGATGATGAGAACCGGGGTGTTCAGCCCCTTGTCCCGGATGGTCCTGCAGACCTCAAATCCATTCATCACCGGAAGCATCAGGTCCAGAAGGATCAGGTCTGGATTCTCCCCCAGGGCCAGTTCCAGACCGGCTTTGCCATCGTAGGCCTCCAGAGTTGTGTAGCCCTCCTTTTGGAGGTTGAAGCGGAGGATGTCCACAATGTTCTTCTCATCCTCCACGATCAAAACCTTTTTTCGGTCCATGATCTTCCTTCCTTTCTGTCAGGTCTGCTTCTCATTCAGGAGCAGGGCCGCCTTCAGGATGCCTGCCAGAGTCTTGCTGTCCTTGATGTCTCCCCGGGCAGCCATATCCACCAGCTGGGCGTAGGGGATACGGACCACCTCCACAAACTCCCCATCATCGGGGTGAACAGGGCCCTGGACCAGATCCTTGGCAAAAAACAGATAGATTTTTTCCTCAAAGATACCGGGAGAGGAATAGATACAGCCCATGGACTCATAGGTTTTGGGGATGAGGCCGGTCTCCTCGGACAGTTCCCGCAGACCACTGTCTGCAGGGTCTTCGCCGGGTTCCAGCTTGCCGGCAGGCAGCTCCAGGACCACCTCACCCATGGCATAGCGATACTGCTTGACCAGGATCACATTGTCCTGCTCATCCATGGCAAAGACGGCCACGGCGCCGGGGTGGGAGACCACCTCGCGGTTGACGAGACGGCCATCCGGCAGTTTCGCTTTGTCCATACGGACATTCACGATATAACCTTCGTACACAGTCTGCCGGGAGACCATTTCTTCCTTCAGTTCCATCATAATTTAACACCTCATTTTCGGGTATAGATTTCCTTAATTTTATAGTATACCACAATCCTTTCCCTCTGCCAACTTCTTTTCCCCTTCCCTGGCAATCATTGCATTTGCCCCATCCTGTTCTCTCCGGTATAATCAAGGCATACATACACTTTTGGAGGACCTCATGAATATATTTTCCCAGGGAGCTGCCCTTTTCTTCACCCGGAAAGAGCTGGCAGCTGCCCATCTGACTCCTGAAACCCTCACAGAACACGAAGCCCTTCCCCTCATTTTCCACACCCTTCGACAGGCAGGACATCCCATCCCGCCCCGGTTGGAGATCCGGTGTTTCCCGGAGCCCCACGGGGTCCTGTTTTTTCTTCGCACCAGGATGGAAGACCTCCCCTCTGACTGTTATCTTTCTGTCACTTTTTCATAAAATTTGAAATATTTTCACCAGAATCACTGTTTTTGTTAAATTTCTGCTTTTATTTTCCGGTATTTGATGATATAATATTTTTGCAGTATGGCGACTTGCGGTCTGCCATCAGATATGCTACCTGTTCCGCGTACATTTGTGTACGGATTTCGGAAATGATATATACTGACCCGGGGGTCTGCCCCGATGTGTCTGCTCTCGATACCTGAAAAGAAGGTGCCCATTTTGACTAAATATGTGATCAACGGCGGAAAGCCTCTCCATGGCGAAGTGGAGATCAGCGGCGCAAAAAACGCTGCCGTGGCCATTCTTCCCGCTGCTTTACTGGTAGACGGCGTCTGCCGCATTGAAAATGTTCCCAACATCAGCGATGTGACCCTGATCCTCGGCATTCTGAGAGATCTGGGTGCCAGCGTTCGCGTGATCAATAAGACTACGGTTGAGCTGGACTGCTCCAAGGTGAACAAGCAGAACGTTCCCTATGAGCTGGCCCGGCAGATTCGTGCGTCCTATTATCTCATCGGTGCCCTCCTGGGCCGCTTCGGCAGGGCCGAAGTGCCCCCTCCCGGCGGCTGTGACCTGGGTGTCCGCCCCATCGACCAGCACCTGAAGGGCTTCAGTGCCCTGGGCTCTGAGATCCAGATCGAAAACGGCTACATCTACGCCGTGGCTCCCCAGGGGCGTCTCCAGGGTGCCCCCGTCTATCTGGACGTGGTCTCTGTGGGCGCTACCATGAACATCATGCTGGCCGCTGTCCTGGCCGACGGCATGACCGTCATCGAGCCCGCCGCCAAGGAACCCCACATCGTGGACCTGGCCAACTTCCTAAACTCCATGGGCGCTGACATCATGGGCGCAGGTACCGATGTCATTAAGATCCGCGGCGTGAAGAGTCTCCACGGTGGTTCCTATTCCATCATTCCCGACCAGATCGAGGCCGGTACCTTCATGGCCGCCGTGGCCGCTGCCGGCGGCGAGGTCCGCATCAACAACATCATCCCCAAGCACATGGACTGCATCACCGCCAAGCTGGTGGAGATGGGCGTTCAGGTGGAAGAGGACGGGGATGCGCTGATCGTTCGTCGGGAAGGTAAGCTCACCCGCACCAACGTCAAGACCATGCCTTACCCTGGCTTCCCCACCGACATGCACTCCCAGATTGCAGTTGCGCTCTGCCTGGCAGAGGGCACCAGCATCATCACCGAGGGCATCTGGGACAACCGCTGGCGGTATGTGGATGAACTTCGCCGCATGGGCGCCAACATCCAAGTGGACGGCAAGGTAGCCGTGGTGGAAGGCGTCAAGCATCTCACCGGTGCCCCTGTCTGTGCCACCGACCTCCGTGCCGGCGCCGCCATGGTGGTGGCCGGTCTGGCCGCCCACGGCACCACCGAGATCGAGCAGATCCACTATATCGCCCGTGGCTACGACAATATCGTGGCAAAGCTCTCCAAGCTGGGTGCAGACATCCAGGAAAAGCCCATCCTCGAAGAGGATTGGCGCACCAGTGTCGGCTAAGGCCGCCCTCTCACTACAAACGATAAACGGACGGCGGACCTCCCGCTGTCCGTTTTTTGCTATTTCCAACCACAGGAGAATACTATGGTCAATATTCACCTCTTCTGCGTAGGCAAGCTGAAGGAAAAGCACTTCGCCGCCGCCTGCGCCGAGTACGAAAAGCGTCTGGGGGCCTTCTGCAAGCTCACCATCACCGAGCTCCCTGAGGAGCGTCTGCCCGACAACCCCTCTCAGGCCCAGATCGACGCCGCCCTGGAAAAAGAGGCCGCCAATCTCTTCCAGAAGCTCCCCAAGGGAGCGAAACTCATCGCCATGTGCGTGGAGGGCAAGCTCCTCTCCAGTGAGGCCCTGGCCGCCCAGGTGGAGAAATGGACGGTAGAGGGGGCCTCTCACCTGGCACTGGTCATCGGCGGGTCCTTCGGCCTCCACCCCTCGGTAAAAGAACGGGCCCAGCTGCGCCTGTCCATGTCCCCCATGACCTTCCCCCACCATCTGGCCCGGGTCATGGTCCTGGAGCAGGTCTATCGGGCTTTTCAGATCAACCTTGGTACCCGGTACCACAAGTGACCCCGAACGAAAGGAGAATCCTTATGTCTTATCAGGAACGCTATGCACGCTGGCTGGCCAGCCCCGCCCTTTCCCCCCAAGAAAAGGCCGAACTGGAAGCCATGAAAGATAATTCCGCCGAAATTGAAGACCGCTTCTTCAGCATGCTGGAGTTCGGCACCGCCGGTCTCCGAGGTGTCATGGGTCTGGGTCTGCGCCGGATGAACGTCTACGTGATCCGCCACGCCACCCAGGCCTTCGCCCAGGTCATTCTGGCAGAGGGTCCTGCAGAGGCCGCCAAGGGTGTGGCCATCTGCTTCGACTGCCGGGTGAACTCCGATTTGTTTGCAAGAGAAGCCGCTTGCGTTATGGCGGCCAACGGCATCCCCGTGAAGCTCTTCGAGTCCATGCGCCCCACCCCCGAACTGTCCTTCGCTGTCCGGGAGCACGGCTGCATCGCAGGCCTCAACGTCACCGCCAGCCATAATCCCCCCGAGTACAACGGCTACAAGGTCTACTGGGAGGACGGCGCTCAGCTGCCCCCTCACCATGCCTCTGCCATCGCCAAGGTCATGGAAGAGATCGACGTCTTTGACGGGGTCAAGTCCATGGACTATGACACCGCCCTGGCTCAGGGCCTCATCACCCTCATGGGCAAGGAGACCGACGACAAGTTCCTGGGGCATGTTCTGGCCCAGATGAACGACAAGGCCTCCGTGGCCAAGGTGGCAGACACCTTCACCATGGTCTACACCCCCTTCCACGGCACTGGCTATCAGCAGGTCCCCTATGTGCTGGGTGAACTGGGCATCAAACATATCCACTGCGTCCCCCAGCAGATGGTCATTGACGGCACCTTCCCCACCGTAAAGTCCCCCAACCCCGAGACTCCCGAGAGCTTTGAGATGGCCCGGAAGCTGGCAGAAGAGGTGAACGCCGACTTCATCCTGGGCACCGACCCCGACGCCGACCGTGTGGCCGTCCAGGTGAAGGACCGCCAGGGAGAATACGTCCAGCTCTCCGGCAACCAGACCGGTGTTCTCCTGCTGGATTACCTGCTGTCTGCTAAGAAGCGGGCCGGAACCATGCCGGAAAATCCCGTGGCACTGAAGTCCATCGTCACCACCAACATGGCCCGTAAAGTGGCTGAGTCCCACGGGCTGACCTTCTACGACACCTTCACCGGCTTTAAGTTCATGGCCGAGAAGAAGAACCAGCTGGAAGCCGCCGGGGAGGGCCATGTGGTCTTCTCCTACGAGGAGTCCATCGGCTACATGATCGGCGATTTCGTCCGGGACAAGGATGCCATCACCGCTTCCCTCCTGCTCACCGAGATGACCGCCTGGTATGCCGCCCAGGGCATGAACCTGCTGGAGGCCCTGGAGGCCCTCTATCAGAAGCACGGCTACCACGGAGAAAAGACCGTGAACCTGGTGATGCCCGGTCTGGAGGGCATGGCCAACATGAAGGCCCTCATGGCAAAGCTCCGGTCCGAACCTCTGACCCAGGTGGCCGGTACTCCCGTGGCGGTCCGCCGGGACTACCAGGACGGCTCTGAGGTGGAGGTCTCCACCGGCGCAGTTTCCACCATGGAACTGGCGGGTTCCAACGTCCTTCAGTATCGTCTGGCTGACGGCACCGACCTCTTCGTCCGTCCCTCCGGCACCGAGCCTAAGATCAAGGTCTATGTGCTGGCGGTGGGGTCTGACCAGAATGACTGCCAGGAAAAGGTGGTCAAGTACACCACCTGGGCAGAGAGCCTGAAAGAAATGGTATAAGCATTGGAGCCTCCCTCGGAAGAGGGAGGCTTTTTCTTTCCAAACATTTGCTTTTCGGCAGGTTACAATCCCTCCGTCTCGCCTGACGGCGAGCCACCTCCCTTTACACAAGGGAGGCT
>JAFZEB010000044.1 GCA_017560855.1 Ruminiclostridium sp. | reverse complement strand
TGGGATAGCACCCCTCAGTCAGCCTGCGGCTGCCAGCTCCCCTATCAAGGGGAGCCTTTTCTTCTAACAAACGAAAAGGAGCTGCATTCGCAGCTCCTTTTTTCTGGTTTAGTCGATGCCCTTCACGGTATAACCGGCATCGACAACAGCCTTGGTCAGGTCCTCCACGGTGACGGTGTCGGGGCAGGTGACGGCGGCCTGACCGGCCTCCAGGTCCACCTGGACGGTGACACCGGGGATGGCCTGGAGGGCCTTTTCCACGTGGGCCTTGCAGTGGACGCACATCATGCCTTCGATGTTCATGGTCTTGTTCATGAGAATTTCTCCTTCCGGTTCTGGTTCTTGGTTGGGTTCTGCCTGGGGTTCCGGCAGATATTTGCTCCCCTGGTAGGGGGAGAATCCGTTCAGGCGCAGGGCGTTGGTCACCACGCAGAAGCTGGACAGGGACATGGCTGCCGCTGCGATCATGGGGTTCAGGGTGATGCCCACCCCCACCAGGGCACCCGCCGCAACGGGAATGCCGATGATGTTGTAGAAAAAGGCCCAGAAGAGGTTTTCCTTGATGTTCTTGACCACCTTCCGGGACAGGCGGATGGATGCGGGCACGTCCGCCAGGCTGGACTTCAGCAGGACCACGTCGGCGGCCTCCAGAGCCACATCCGCTCCGGCCCCGATGGCGATGCCCACCTGGGCACGGGTGAGAGCGGGGGCGTCGTTGATGCCGTCGCCCACCATGGCCACGTGTCCGGTTTCCGACAGGCGGCGGATCTGCTCTTCCTTCTCGTGGGGCAGGACCTGGGCGATGACATCCTCCATGCCAGCCTGAGCGGCTACGGCACGGGCAGTGGCTTCCTGGTCGCCGGTGAGAAGGACGGGGGTGACCCCCAGTTCCTTCAGTTCTGCCACAGCGGCGGCAGACTCGGGACGGATGGTGTCCGCCACAGCGATCAGGCCCAGTAGCTTCCCCTGGGCGGCAAAGTACAAGGGGGTTTTCCCCTGGGCGGCCAGGCCTTCACCCCGGTCGGCCCAGGTCTGGTCCAGGATGCCCTGGTCCCGAAGGAATCCGGTCTTGCCGCCCACAAGAGTTCGGCCATCCACCACGCCCTGGACTCCGTTGCCGGGCAGAGCGGTGAAGTCAGATGCCACCGACAGGGGCAGGCCTTTGGCCTTGGCCAGGATGGCTTTGGCCAGAGGGTGTTCACTCTGGGCCTCCAGGGCGGCGGCCAGGGTGAGAAGTTCAGTTTCTGAGACCCCTTCGGCGGGGATCAGGTCGGTGACCGAGGGTTCCCCCTTGGTGACGGTACCGGTCTTGTCCAGAACCACCGTCCGGACCTTTCCGGCGGCCTCCAGAGCGGAAGCCGTCTTAAAGAGGATACCGTGCTTGGCACCCACACCGCTGCCCACCATAATGGCCACAGGGGTGGCCAAGCCCAGAGAGCAGGGGCAGGAGATCACCAGGACGCTGATGGCCCGGGCAATGGCATAGCCGAAGGTCTGGCCCAGGGCCAGCCAGATGAGGCAGGTGGCCAGGGCGATGACCAGGACCACCGGCACGAAAATGCCGGAGACCTTGTCGGCCAGACGGGCCATGGGGGCCTTGGTGGCCGAGGCCTCCTCCACCAGTTGGATGATGCGGCTCAGGGTGGTCTCCTCTCCCACCCGCAGGGTGCGGATGGTGAGGGAGCCGCTCTGGTTCAGAGTGGCGGCAGTGACCGGATCCCCGGGACCTTTGTCCACGGGCATGGACTCGCCCGTAAGAGCGGCCTCGTTCACAGCGCTCTGGCCGGAGACCACTTCCCCGTCCACGGGGATGGCCTCACCAGGACGGACCAGCACCAGATCGCCGGGACGGACCTGCTCGGCGGGGACCTCCACCGGCTGCCCATCCTTCAGGAGAGTGGCCCGTTTGGGAGCCAGGTCCATGAGGGCCCGGATGGCGTTGGTGGTCTTTCCCTTGCTGTAGGCCTCCAGCATCTTGCCCACGGTGATGAGGGTCAAAATCATGGCGGCGCTCTCAAAGTAGTAGCCGCTGTGGCCGGTCATGGCGGCGTGGTTCCCATTCACCACCAGAAAGAGCTGTCCGGTGCTGTAGAGAAAGGCCGCCGCAGAGCCCATGGCCACCAGGGTGTCCATATTGGGGGCCCGTTTCAGCAGGCCGCCGAAGCCGTTGACAAAGAATTTCTGGTTCACCACCATCACCAGGCCGGACAGCAGGAGCTGATACAGACCGGAGGCGGCGGGGTTTTCCAAAAAGGCCGGCACAGGCCAGCCCCCCATGGGGTGACCCATGGACACATACATGAGGGGGAGCAGGAGGATCACACTCACCATGAGCCGCAGACGAATCCCCTTCCACTCCCCTGTGTCATCCTGGGCAGGGGCAGCAGGTTTGGTTTCCTGGACAGGGGATGCCCCGTAACCCGCCTCCTGAACGGCCTGACAGATGGCCTCCGATGTGGTGGGGGAAGAGAATTCCACCCCCATGGAGTTGGTCAGCAGGCTCACCGCCACGGACTCCACCCCGGGCAGGGCAGAAACCACCTTCTCCACCCGGGCAGAGCAGGCGGCACAGCTCATGCCCGTTACGTTGAATCGTTCCATAGGATGCCTCCTGTCCAGATGTCCAGTTAGCCTCCGCTAATTTTTCGAGTTTATTCCTTGTTTCAGAAATTGTCAACGGGATCAAAAGAACTCGTTGGGCTTTCGGCCCTGGCAGACCTGGGCCAGGAACCCTTTCAGTTTCTCCATGATGGCAGGAGGTACCTGTCTGCCGTTGGGGCAGACGGTGGTGCAGGCCATGCAGGAGGCGCAGATGGTTTGGTCCGTGTTGGCGGCATTCTCGGCGTCGATGGCTCCCACGGGGCAGACCTCAGCAC
>JAFZEB010000043.1 GCA_017560855.1 Ruminiclostridium sp. | reverse complement strand
TGGCGCTCTGTTCTGGCTGTGGGTCACCGCTCTGATCGGTATGGCTACCAAGTATTCTGAGATCCTGCTGGCTGTCAAGTTCCGTGAGCGTAACGAGATCGGCGACTGGGTCGGCGGTCCCATGTACTACATCACCAAGGGCCTGGGCAAGAACTGGAAGTGGCTGGCTGTCTGCTTCTCCATCTTTGCTGCTCTGGCTGCACTGGGTACCGGTAACGCCATCCAGTCCGGCAACATCGTTTCCTCCATTGACACCGTTATCCTGGCTTTCAACCCTGACTTCGCTGCTCTGTCCACCGTCAACCTGGTCATCGGCCTGATCCTGGCTGTCCTGGCTGCTATCGTTCTGTTCGGCGGTATCAAGCGTCTGGGCGCTACCACCGAGAAGCTGGTTCCCGGCATGGCAGTCATCTACATCGTGGCTTGCCTGGCAGTGGTCATCTACTCCGCACCCTCTCTGCCCATGATCTTCCGCGACATCTTTGCTGGCGCATTCTCCCCCGCAGGTCTGACCGGCGGCGCTGTCGGCTCCATGTTCGTGGTTATCTCCTGGGGCATGAAGCGTGGTATCTTCTCCAACGAGGCTGGTCTGGGTACCGCTCCCATGGCTCACGCTACCACCTCCGAGACCGTCCCTGCTAAGCAGGCTATGTACGGCATCTTCGAAGTCTTCCTGGACACCATCGTCATCTGCACCCTGACCGGTCTGACCCTGCTGTGCGGCGCATACCACGGCGGCATCAACCTGAACTACGGCGTCATGGGCGAGACCAACCTGGTCGCATACTCCCTGGGCACCCTGTTCACCGAGAAGGGCGGCTCCCTGATCATCGCAATTGGTCTGGCTCTGTTCGCATTCTCCACCATCCTGGGCTGGGCTCTGTACGGCGCTCGTTGCTGCGAGTTCGTCTTCGGCACCAAGTCCATCAAGCCCTACTATGTCGTCTACATCATCTGCACCGTTCTGGGTGCAACCGTTGACCTGGGCGTCATCTGGGACATCTCCGACACTCTGAACGGCTGCATGGCGATCCCCAACCTGATTGGTATTGTCGCTCTGTCCGGCGTTGTCGTGAAGGAAACCAGAGAGTACTTCAAGGGCGTCGATGCAGAAAAGGCTGCAAAGTAAATATCGTCTCTTTCATCTGCGGAACGCACCTGCGTTCCGCAGATTTTTTAGACTTTGGGAAACCGCGTCGTTGGGTTGTCGTAGGGGCGATTCAAGAATCGCCCGTCACCCATAGGGTCTGCCCCACGTTGCCCGGGCGCTTCGTGAAGCGCCCCGACAAAATGGGGGAGGGGATCAGAAAATAGGAAAAATTTTCAGTTAGCACTTGACAACTTGAGGTGGTTGTGCTATGCTAACTATAAAATTAGACAAAGCTAACTGAGATTTGAAAGGAAGGTGTTAGCATGAGCCTGTTACATGCACAGCCCGGCAGAGAATATATTGTCCGCAACATCACCACCAACGATGAAGACATGGATGCCTTCCTGTTTTCTCTTGGATGCTACAGCGGCGAGCCCATCACCGTGAACTCTCACCTGAAGGGCGGCTGTGTGGTGACCATCAAGAATGGTCGCTATACTCTGGATAAGAATCTGGCATCTGCTATTTTGGTTTAATGCAAGAGCAAGTGATGAGAGATCATCACTTCTCTTTTTGAAAAGCGGTTAGCTGAGGCTAACATTAAAAGAGTTGACTGATTCCCAATATGGGTTATGATTAAAGGAGGAGAATCCTATGAGAATTGCTCTGGCGGGCAACCCCAACAGCGGCAAGACCACCATGTTCAACGCCCTCACCGGCAGAAGCGAGCGTGTGGGCAACTGGGCCGGTGTTACCGTGGATAAGAAGGAAAGCCCCATCAAAAAGATTTTTTCCGGCGGCAGGGAAGACCTGGTCGTCGTTGACCTTCCCGGCGCTTACTCCATGTCTCCCTTTACCAATGAGGAGAGCGTCACCCGTGACTATGTTCAGAATGAGAAGCCCGATGTGATCATCAACATCGTGGATGCCACCAACCTGAGCAGAAGCCTGTTCTTTACCACCCAGCTCATGGAGCTGGGCATCCCTGTGGTGGTGGCCCTGAACAAGACCGACCTGACCGACAAGCAGGACACCCGGATCGACGAAGCGGCCCTGTCTGCCCGTCTGGGCTGCCCTGTGGTGAAGACCTCTGCGGACAACGGTTCCGGTCTGGACAGCCTCATGCAGGAAGCTCTGAGCCGGATCGGCCAGCCCCAGAAGGCCCCCTTCGATCAGGGTGTCGTGGATCTGACTGACAAGGCTGCTGTTCAGGCCGCCGACCGAAAGCGTTACGCCTTCACCAACGGTGTTGTGGATCAGGTGGAGACCCGTGCGGTCTACGTCCCGGAAGAGACCTGGGGCGATAAGGTCGACAAGGTCGTGACCAACAAGATTGCTGGTATCCTTGTGTTCGCCGGTGTCATGTTCGCTGTGTTCAACCTGTCTCAGGCCACCGTTGGCCCCTGGATCGCAGATACTCTGGTTGCCTGGATCGAGTCCTTCCAGGGCTGGGTGGGTGAGAGGATGGTTGACGCCAACCCTCTGCTGTACGCCCTGCTGGTGGACGGCATCATCGGCGGCGTGGGCGCTGTCATCGGCTTCCTGCCTCTGGTCATGGTCATGTACTTCCTGATGGCCCTCCTGGAGGACTTTGGCTACATGGCCCGTGTCTCTGTGGTCCTGGACCCCATCTTCAAGAAGGTGGGCCTCTCCGGCAAGTCCGTCATTCCCTTCGTCATCACCACCGGCTGCGCCATCCCCGGCATCATGGCCGCCCGGACCATCCGCAACGAGCGTGAGCGCCGTGCCACCGCTATGCTGGCTCCCTTTATGCCCTGCGGTGCAAAGCTCCCTGTCATCGCCCTCTTCGCCGGTGTCTTCTTTGCAGACGCTGCCTGGGTGGGCACCCTCATGTACTTCGTGGGCATCGCCCTGATCTTTTTTGGCGCTCTGCTGGTGAACAAGATCGCCGGCACCAAGGGCCGCAAGTCCTTCTTCATCATGGAGCTGCCTGAGTACAAGGCGCCCAGCCTGAAGCGGGCCTTCCTGTCCATGTGCGAGCGTGCCAAGTCCTACATCATCAAGGCTGGTACCGTCATCCTGGTGTGCAACACCGTGGTCCAGATCATGCAGTCCTTCAACTGGCAGTTCCAGCTGGTGGAGGAGGGTATGGAGAGCACCTCCATCCTGGCATCCATCGCCTCTCCCGTTGCCGTCCTGCTGATCCCCCTGGGCTTCGGTGCATGGCAGCTGGCAGCAGCAGCCGTCACCGGCTTCATTGCCAAGGAGAACGTGGTTGGTACCCTGGCTGTCTGCTACGGTATCACCAACTTCATTGACACCGAGGAGCTGGCTCTGGTTTCCGGTGCCACTGACGTGGCCGCTATCATGGGTCTGACCCAGGCGGCAGCTCTGGCCTACCTGATGTTCAACCTGTTTACCCCGCCCTGCTTCGCAGCCATGGGCGCCATGAACTCCGAGATCAAGAGCAAGAAGTGGCTCCTTGGCGGCATCGCCCTCCAGTTCGGCACCGGTTACACCGTGGCCTTCCTGGTCTATCAGATCGGCACCCTCATCACCACCGGCACTCTGGGCACTGCCTTTGTCCCCGGCCTGATCGCGGTTCTGGTCATGGTGGGTATCCTGGTCTATCTGATCCACAAAGCAAATCGAGAAGTGGCCGCCGAGGCGGCTGCTAAGGCATAAGAATTTTCGCAGAAGGAGGAATCTGTATGGTCGATTTTATCGTTGGGGCAATCATCGTGGCCCTGGTGGCTATGGCCGTGACCTACATCGTGCGGGCCAAGAAGCGGGGTGCCAAGTGCATCGGCTGCTCCGCTGCCGGCGCTTGTGCCCACGCCTGTGCAGGTGGCTGCACCTGCGGCACCGGAAGTTGCCATGCCGAATTCTATTGAATTCCAAAAACTGACATCCGCAGGACCAAGTCGTCCTGCGGATTCTTTTTATCCCTATGGGGAAAGGTAGAATATAC
The DNA here is from genome assembly GCA_017560855.1 of Ruminiclostridium sp. Taxonomy (GTDB): domain Bacteria; phylum Bacillota; class Clostridia; order Oscillospirales; family Oscillospiraceae; genus Evtepia. The sequence goes on along the minus strand of JAFZEB010000043.1, from coordinate 2,724 downwards.
AGAGGAAAAGATAAAAAGTGGCCATTCTTTGGCTTGCGAAAAAGAGCGTACTATAGTATAATATTTTTGAAATAATATCGTCATCTGACGACAGGAAAAGAATAGGAACTTTTTGTGACTGACGGAAGTGGTGGAACCACAGGGAGCAAAAAGAATCGTGTAAGCCGACCGTCTGGGCAGTTCAATTTTCACAAAGAGGAATTGGACTGTCCTTTTTCGCATGATAAAACACATCACCCGAGAGAAGTCAAAGAGAGGATGGTAAACTATGAAAAAAGTAGGCATCATCATGGGCAGCGACAGCGACCTGCCCGTCGTGGAAAAGGCCATCGACAAGCTCAAGGAGTTTGGCGTGCCTTTTGAGGTCCATGTGTATTCTGCCCATAGAACCCCTGAGCAGGCCGGTGAGTTCTCCCGCACCGCTCACGAGAAGGGCTTCGGCGCACTGATCGCCGCTGCCGGCAAGGCAGCCCACCTGGCGGGTGCTGTGGCAGCCAACACCGTTCTGCCCGTCATCGGCATCCCCGTTAAGTCCTCTACCCTGGACGGCCTGGATGCTCTGCTGTCCACCGTTCAGATGCCCACCGGCATCCCCGTGGCTACCGTTGCCATCGACGGCGCTGCCAACGCAGCCCTGCTGGCCATCCAGATCCTGGCCGTCTCCGACGAAGACCTGGCAGAGAAGCTCCGCCAGTCCAGAGCCGCTGAGTCCCAGAAGGTCCTGGAAAAGAACGCCGCCATCGAGGCTAAGTTCAACAGCTGAGCTCTGACCCAGCGAGTTTTCAACGAACGGAGGAATCACTATGGGTGGTTTTTGCGGCGCGATCTCCAAGCGAGACATCGTGATCGATATTTATTTTGGCACCGACTATCACTCCCACCTGGGCACCCGCCGGGGCGGCATGGCCGCCTGGCATTCCGAAGACGGGTTCCAGCGTGAGATCCATAACATTGAGAACACCCCCTTCCGCACCAAGTTTGACAACGTGGTCTCCAAGATACGGGGCAACGTCTGCATCGGCAGCATCAGCGACACCGATCCCCAGCCCCTGCTGGTCCGCTCTCTCCACGGAACCTATGCCATCTGCGTCATTGGCATCATCCGCAATGAGGAGGAGCTGATCCGGGAGTTCCTGGAGGGCAACGACGGCCACTTCGAGGCCATGAGCAGCGGACGGGTCAACTCCAACGAGCTGGTGGCCGCCCTCATCAGCCAGAAGCCCACCATTGAGGAGGGCATCCACTACGCCCAGGACCGTATCCAGGGCACCGTGTCCATCCTCATCATGATGCCCGACCGTCTCCTGGCCGGTCGTGACTGGCTGGGCCGCCTGCCCATCCACATCGGTAAGGACAAGGACGGCTGCTGCGTGGCCTTCGAGTCCTTCATCTATCAGAAGCTGGGTTACCAGGATGCTTACGAGTTGGGTCCTGCAGAGGTGGTGGAGATCACCGCCGACGGCTGGCGGACCATCATCCCGCCCCGGGACAATATGAAGATCTGTGCCTTCCTGTGGACCTACTACGGCTATCCCAACTCTACCTACCACGGATCCAACGTGGAGATCATGCGTTACCGCAACGGTGAGATCCTGGCTCGTACCGACAAGGAAAACGGTGTGGCCCAGGATGTGGACATCGTCAGCGGGGTGCCCGACTCCGGCACCCCCCACGCCATCGGTTATGCCAATGTCAGCGGCAAGCCCTTTGGCCGTCCCTTCATCAAGTACACCCCCACCTGGGCCCGCAGCTTCACCCCCACCAACCAGAAGGAGCGCAACATGGTGGCCAAGATGAAGCAGGTGCCTGTCCACGAACTCATCAAGGACAAGAAGCTCCTGATGGTGGACGACTCCATCGTCCGCGGCACCCAGCTCCGTGAGACTGTTGAGTTCCTCTATGAGAACGGTGCCAAGGAAGTCCACATCCGCTCTGCCTGTCCCCCCATCATTTTCGGCTGCCGCTACCTGAACTTCTCCAGCAGCAAGTCCGAGAAGGAACTCATCGCCCGCCGGATCATTGAGGAACTGGAAGGGGAGGAAGGCATCAAGTATGCGGAGGAGTACGCCGACGGCCGCACCGAGCGGGGCAAGAAGCTTCGCGAGATCATCTGTAAGGAGATGCATTTCACCAGTCTGGACTTCCAGTCCCTGGACGGCATGGTGGAAGCCATCGGCCTGCCCCGCGACCGGCTGTGCACCTACTGCTGGAGCGGTGAAAAGTACGAAGAGTAAGCACAAACTGTGAGAACGATACAGGATTTTGAAACGGAGGTAATTTATTATGCAGCATTCCAGATCTGAGAGCTACGCCGCAGCAGGCGTGGATATTACCGCTGGTTATAAGGCAGTTGAGCTCATGAAGGCTCACATTGCCCGCACCCGCAACGAGGGCTGCCTGGATGACGTGGGTGGCTTCGGCGGCTGCTTCGGTCTGCCCGTGGCAGGCATGGAGGAGCCTGTGCTGGTTTCCGGCACCGACGGCTGCGGCACCAAGGTGAAGCTGGCCATCCTCATGGACAAGCACGACACCATCGGCATCGACGCAGTGGCTATGTGCGTCAACGACATCATCTGCTGCGGCGCGAAGCCCCTGTTCTTCCTGGACTACATTGCCTGCGGCAAGAACATCCCCGAAAAGATCGCTGAGATCGTCAGCGGTGTGGCAGAGGCCTGTGTCCAGTCCGGCGCTGCCCTGATCGGCGGCGAGACCGCTGAGCATCCC
>JAFZEB010000042.1 GCA_017560855.1 Ruminiclostridium sp. | reverse complement strand
CTCGAACTCGGTGTTCAGGAAGGTCTCCACGATGCGCTCAGCCACGTTGGGGCCGATCATGCCTGCGCCCATGGCCAGCATGTTGGCGTCGTTGTGGCGGCGGGTCATCTCAGCGGACATCACGTCGCCGCACAGAGCGCAGCGGATGCCCTTGACCTTGTTGGCGGCAATGGAGATGCCAATGCCGGTGGTGCAGATGACGATGCCCTTCTCGCATTCGCCGGAAGCCACAGCCTCAGCGGCGGCACGGCCGAAGATGGGGTAGTCACAGCTCTCCTTGTTGGGGCAGCCAAAATCCTTGTAGGGGATGTTCTTCTCATCCAGGAAGGCCTTGACCCGTTCCTTCAGGTCGAAGCCGCCGTGGTCGGAACCCAGTGCGATCATAGTCGTTTCCTCCTTGAAATGTTTATTTCAGTTTAACCATATCGGGTTTGCGCTCGTGATAGTTGGCCACATACCGGAAGCCGCAGTCCTGCATGATCTGGTAGGCCTCCTTGATGCCCTTGCCGATGGGGGCAGGGGCGTGGGCGTCGGAGCCCACGGTGATGTACTCGCCGCCCGCCTCCCTGAAGAGCTTCAGGACGGGGATCCACTCAGCCAGGGTCTGACCCTTCCAGGTGTTGATCTCGATTCCCTTGCCATTCTGTGCGGCCAGACGGCAGATCTCAAAGACCTCATCCCGGTACTCCTCTACCTTGGGGGGCACGGCGTAGTCCCCCTTCATGTAGCGGAAGGGGTAGATGATATGTCCCACCACGTCATAGAACTCCGGCTGGGCAGCCAGGGCGATCATGGAGGTGAAATAGTTGTCCAGAGCGGCACGGCAGCGGTCCATGGTGCTGTAGTCCAGGAAGTAGAAGTCCTTGCCGCCCGCCTCCTGACTCTGATTATGGACGGAGCCGATGACAAAGTCAAGACCCGGTTGGCTCAGGATCTTCCGGGCGGCCTCAGGAAAGAGGAAGCCCATGCCGAACTCAATGCCCAGGGGCAGGTCGATCCGGGCACCGAAGGCGTCCAGCATCTCCTTGCGCTGCTTCAGGACCGGCTCCCAGTCGTAGGTCAGAACGGTCTCGCCCTCCAAGCCCAGCAGGTCGCAGTGGTCGGTGAGGGTCAGGCTGGTGAGGCCGTACTCGTAAGCGGTCTTGGCCATGGCCGCCATGGGAAAGTCCGCATCAAAGGAACAGCTGGAGTGGGTGTGGCAGTCTGCCAGAAACATAGCGGTCCCTCCCCGTTAGTTCTTGTTCTTGAACTTGTCGTTGATCTTATCCTTCAGGTTGTCGAAGAAGCCGTCCTTCTCCTCGGGCATATCCTCACCCATGGCCTCGGCGAACTTCTTCAGGGCTTCCTTCTGGGTCTCGTTCATGCTGCGGGGGACTTCCACCCGGATGGTGACAAACTGGTCACCCCGGCCCCGACCGTTCAGGACGGGCACGCCCTTGCCGCGCAGACGCAGGGTGGTGCCGGGCTGGGTACCAGCGGCCACATTGCACTTGACCTTGCCATCCAGGGAGGGGATCTCGATCTCAGCGCCCATGGCGGCCTGGAAGAAGGAGATGGTCTGCTCCAGATAGATGGAGGTGCCCTCCCGGCGGAGACGTTCGTGGGGCTTGACATTGATGCCCACGATCAGGTCACCGGCGGGACCGCCGTTGCGGCCCATATCGCCCTGGCCCCGGACAGAGATGGCCTGGCCGTTGTCGATGCCGGCGGGAACCTTGATGGAAACCTTCTTGGACTTTCTCACGCCGCCGGAGCCGCCGCAGGACTTGCAGGGCTGGTGGATGATCTTGCCCTCGCCCCGGCAGTTGGGGCAGACGGTGGTGGAGGTCATGTTGCCGAACATGGTGCGCTGCTGGACCCGGACCTGGCCGGAGCCGTGGCACTCGGGGCAGACCTCAGCGGTGGTACCCTCGGCGCAGCCGGAGCCGCCGCAGTCGTCGCAGGGCTCGATGTGCTGGATGGTGATCTCCTTCTCACAGCCGAAGGCGGCCTCCTCCAGGGTGATGGTCAGGGCGGAGCGGACGGTCTGGCCCTTAGCGGGACCGGTACGGCTCTGGCCGCCGCCGCCGAAGCCGCCGAAACCACCGCCGCCAAATCCGCCGCCAAAGAAGGAGCCGAAGATGTCGCCCATGTCGAAGCCGCCAAATCCGCCGCCGCCACCGGCGCCGAAGTTGGGGTCCACACCGGCGAAGCCGAACTGGTCATACTTGGCTCGCTTGTCCTTGTCGGAGAGGACCTCATAGGCCTCGTTGATCTCCTTGAAGCGGGCCTCAGCTTCCTTATCCCCGGGGTTTAAGTCGGGATGGTTCTGCTTGGCCAGCTTGCGGTATGCTTTCTTTAATTCATCGTCCGTGGCGCCTTTGCTGACCCCCAGGACTTCGTAGTAATCTCTCTTGTTGGTATCTGCCATAGGTATGTCTCCTTACGATAGACTGGAGGCTTCTCCCTGGGGAGAAGCTGGCTGCGAAGCAGACTGATGAGGGGGAATTCTTTCAGGACCCCTCATCCGCCCCTTCGGGGCACCTTCCCCCCAGGGGGAAGGCTTCTTTCTTACTTAGGCTATGTTACACAAGCAGGGGGACAGGAAATCCTGTCCCCCGCTTTATTGCGTTGGAATGTTTTTACTGATTATCCACGACAGTGTAGTCAGCATCGACAACATCGTCGGGACCACAGTTGTTGCAGTCGCCTGCGCAGCCGCCCATGTCAGCGCCGCCCTGGGCCTGCTGAGCCTGCTGGTACATCTTCTCGCTGACCTTGTAGAAGGACTGGGTCAGAGCGTCGGTGGCTGCCTTGATGGCTTCGATGTCGGAGCCCTGCAGGGTCTCCTTGACCTTTGCGATGCCAGCCTCGATGTCGCTGACCTCAGCGGGGTCCAGCTTATCCTTCATCTCTTCCAGGGTCTTCTCGCTCTGGTAGACCATCTGGTCAGCCTGGTTGCGGGTGTCGACCTCTTCCTTGCGCTTTGCGTCCTCAGCAGCAAACTGCTCTGCTTCCTGGACGGCCTTCTCGATGTCTTCCTTGGACATGTTGGTGGAGGAGGTGATGGTGATGTGCTGCTCCTTGCCGGTGCCCAGATCCTTTGCGCTGACGTTTACGATGCCGTTTGCGTCAATGTCGAAGGTGACTTCAATCTGGGGAACGCCGCGGCGTGCGGGAGCGATGCCGTCCAGGTGGAAGCGGCCAAGGCTCTTGTTGTAAGCCGCCATCTCGCGCTCACCCTGGAGAACGTTGATCTCAACACTGGTCTGGTTGTCGGCAGCCGTGGAGAAGATCTGGCTCTTTCTGGTCGGGAT
>JAFZEB010000041.1 GCA_017560855.1 Ruminiclostridium sp. | reverse complement strand
CCGTGAAGTTCGTGAAAAAGCCCGCCGGTGCCCGCCCGGGTATGGTCATCTACACCACCTACCAGACCGCCTACGTGGACCCGGATAAGACTTTAGTGGAAAAACTGAAGAAATGACAAATGTACTAGCTAGTTTGGGGTGTTGCATATGAAAGAGAAAAAAGTGCAAATTAACCAGGAAGATGTCATGAAGCTCTTGGACAAACTTTATGAGAATTCCATCCAGGGAATTTCTAAGGTCAGTCCACCCATTGACCAGTTAGCTTCTGGCTATCTCGAAAAATCTAATGATATAGATAGTGCTGCGAAATCTTTTATAAATTATCAAGTTGCCAAATGTACTACTTCTGGCTTTGTTACTGGCCTGGGAGGGCTTGTCACTTTGCCTGTAGCTCTTCCTGCAAATGTCAGTAGTGTTCTCTATGTACAAATGCGTATGATTGCTTGTCTGGCACATATGGGTGGATATGATACCAAGAGTGACCAGGTACAGACTTTGGTGTATGCTTGTTTGGCGGGTATTTCTCTTGACCAAGTTGTAAAGCAGGTTGGTATTAAAGCGGGTATGAAGTTTGCCAATTCTATGGTTAAGAAAATTCCTGGTCAAGTTTTGACTAAAATAAACCAAAAGGTTGGTTTTCGTCTACTGACCAAGTTTGGTACAAAGGGTGTTATCAACATTGGAAAGGCGATACCTTTGGTCGGTGGCGTGATCAGCGGGGGCTTTGATTTTGCTGAAACAAAAATTATTGCTGACCGAGCATATAAGATGTTCATCCTCAATGACTTTTCTGCTCCAAAGAAAAAGGGCAAGAACAAAGCAACAGAGGAAGAGGTATTTGTGATTGATGTTGCTGATTTTGAAATTGCTGAAGATGTGACCGATATTACAGAAGAAGTATAACTGAACACGAGCAAGAAAAATCAAGGCTCCCTCGTTAGAGGGAGCCTTGATTTTTCAATTAAAGCGTATCCGAATCCACACTGATATTATCCGTGCCGTTGGCCTCAAACTCGTTGATATAGGCCTCGATCCGGCTGGTGAGTTCCGCATAGTTGCTGGCGTCAATGGGCACATCGTTCATGTCCCTTCTGGCCAGATCCTCGGCCAGGATGTCAAAGAACACGCAGTTCTCATACTCCATGATGGCCTCGTGGATGCCGCCCTCCACGAATGCACGGGAGGGGATGGTCTCTCCCAGATAGGTATCGGCCAGGTTTTCCCAGCCGATCTCCCGGGCCTTTTCAAACAGCAGGCTCTCCACCCGGTCGTAGTCCCGGAAGCGGTCCTCTCCCCGGATGGAGTTGAGGATCCAGTTGCCAATGTATGCCAAGTCCAGCAGCCGCCGGAATTCTTTCTTTTTCAGTTCGATCTGCATGCCATGCCCTCCTTCCTATGGGGTCAAATGGGGCTTTTCTTATTATAATACTAATTCTTGATAAAATGATGCAATCATTTTATCGTGCCATGAATATGGCACGCCGCCCTTGGCGGCAAGAAATGTATTGCACGTCGTTTTTGCGGCGAAAGCCGCAAGCCGCAACAGGTGCGGCTTAATAAAATGCTATGGAAGCATTTTACTAAAACTAGTATAAGCAGATTGGGAGGAAAGGGTTCCTCCCAACGTCCATCTATTATATTATCAAAGGAGGGGAAAGTCAAAGGACTTTTTGTGAATTGTGGGGACCAAGGCCACCCTTTACATTTAATATAAAATCATGTATAATTATCTGCCGAATATATCTATTCGCATTTTAACACGACGGAAACAAATGGGGTAACATCATGGAACAACCTGTTATTATTTCGATCAAAAGCACCCAGAAGCCCACGGGAGCCGACCAGGACGAAATGGAGCTGGTCACCCAGGGTATGCTCTACGGTGACGAAGAGGAGGGCTACACCCTCACCTATGAAGAGACCAGCCTCACCGGTCTGGAGGGCACCACCACCACCTTCCTGGTGCGGCCCGACAACATCACCCTCATCCGTGTGGGTACCATCAACAACGAGATGATCTTCAAGGTGGGGGAGAAGCACATGTCCCTCTACCAGACCCCTTATGGCGGCCTGATGTTCGGGGTGAACACCCGCAAGGCCGAGGCCGACCTGAGCGAAAAGGGCGGCTTTATCTCCATTCGCTACATGATGGAGATGGAGCATGAGACTGTGTCTGAAAACTCCTTCGAGATCCAGGTCTCCAACCCCGAACTGCCCCAGTAAAAAATATTTTAGAATAAAGGTGACAACAGTATGGCAAATCTGATCCAATACGCAAAAGACCAGGTGACCGAGGTCACTCGCAAGGCTTACGAGGCCGCCGCTGCTGCCGGTGTCCTGCCCGGCGGGGCAGAGCTCAAGGGCGGTGTGGAGATCCCCAAGGATCCCACCAACGGCGATTACGCTTCCTCCTATGCTATGGCAACCGCCAAGGCTCTGAAGATGAACCCCCGCGCCATTGCCGAGGCCATCACCAACCACATGGACCTGGAGGGCACTATCTTCTCCTCCGTGGAGATCGCAGGCCCCGGTTTCATGAACTTCCGCCTGGGTTCCAAGTGGTACGGTGACGTGCTGGCTGAGATCGAGGCCGAAGGCCCTGTTTACGGCAAGGGTGAGGGCAGCAAGGGCCAGAAGGTCATGGTGGAGTTCGTCTCCGCCAACCCCACCGGCCCCATGCACATGGGCAACGCCCGCGGCGGCGTGCTGGGTGACACCCTGGCAAACGTCCTGGCCCGTGACGGTGCTGACACCTGGAAGGAGTTCTACGTCAACGACGCCGGCAACCAGATCAACAAGTTCGCTGTCTCCATCCAGGCTCGCTACTTCCAGATCCTCCTGGGCGAGGAGAACGTGGAGTTCCCCGAGGACGGCTACCACGGTCAGGACATCAAGGATCTGGCCCAGGCTTTCTATGCCAAGCACGGCGACTCCTTCAAGGATGTGGACGAGCAGACCCGTCTGGATGCTCTGGCAGCCTTCGGTCTGGAGCACAACATCCCCAAGATGAAGGCCGACCTGAAGCGCTACGGCATCGAGTACGACGAGTGGTTCTTCGAGTCTTCCCTGCACAACTCCGGCTACGTGGCCGAGACCGTGGGCATGCTCACCGAGCGGGGCTGGACCTACGAGAAGGACGGCGCACTGTGGCTGAAGACCACCGATCTGCTGAAGCAGAAGTTCCTGGCTGAGGGCAAGAGCCAGAAGCAGGTGGACAAGCTGGAGCTGAAGGACGACGTTCTGTGCCGTGCCAACGGTTTCTACACCTACTTTGCCGCCGACATTGCCTACCACCGCAACAAGCTGGAGGTCCGCGGCTTCGACAAGGTCATCAACATCTGGGGCGCTGACCACCACGGTCACGTGGCCCGTCTCCAGGCCGCTCTGGATGGTCTGGGTCTGGACGGCTCCCACCGTCTGGTGGTTGTCCTGATGCAGCTGGTCAACCTGCTCCAGGACGGCCAGCCTGTCCGTATGTCCAAGCGTACCGGCAAGGCCATCGCTCTGCACGATCTGCTGGACGAGGTCCCCGTGGACTCCGCCCGTTACTTCTTCAACTCCCGCGCTGCCACCACCCCTGTTGACTTCGACATGGGTCTGGCCGTTCGTGAGGACAGCGAGAACCCCGTCTATTACGTTCAGTATGCCCACGCCCGCATCTGCTCCCTGATCGCTCGTCTGACCGAAGAGGGCAACCAGATTCCCGCCGCTGCTGACGTCCAGGCTGACCTGATGACCACCGAGGAGGAGAAGACCGTCATCCGCACCCTGGCTCGTCTGCCCGACGAGATCCGTGCCGCTGCCCGTGACTACGATCCCTCCCGTATCAACCGCTACCTGGTTGAGCTGGCTGGCGACTTCCACCGCTTCTACGGTGCCTGCCGCATCAAGGGCGAGGAGCCCGCTGTGCTGGCTGCTCGTCTGAAGCTGGCTGACAGCGTCCGCTCCGTTCTGGCCAACTGCCTGAACCTGCTGGGCGTTACCGCTCCCGAAAAAATGTGATCTACGTAAAAAGCCCTTTCCGCCTAGGCGGAAAGGGCTTTTTACGTAGATCACATTTTTTCGGGAGCGGTAACGCCCAGCAGGT
>JAFZEB010000040.1 GCA_017560855.1 Ruminiclostridium sp. | reverse complement strand
TATAATCAATTCATTGATTGCTAATCTTTAGCTTCAAAGAAATAATTTGACGTTGCCCCACAAAGCTGTTCAACTTTGTGGACAACTTAATGTCCGTTTCTGGTGCTTCGTGTTTGTCTTACGTTGTTTAATTTACAAGGTGCACGCCGCTTCGTCGTCAGGCGAACGAATGATATCTTATCACAAGCCCCAGAGTTTGTCAAGCACTTTTTTCAAGTTTTTTCAAAACTCTTTCGTTCATTCAGTTCGTGGCCCTGTCTCTCGCGGACAGCTTGCATATATTAGCACTCCCGAAAGGAAAAGTCAACCCCTAATTTTCAGTTTTTTCAAGTTTTCTCATTTTTCCTGCCGCTCACCTCTTCTAACCCTGAAAAAAGCCTTGTATATCAAGGCTTTTCTGGACCAACACTCTTTTCCTGTTTCCCAAAGTTTTCTCCCATTGCGTTCTATTCGCTAATCATATATAATAGAAACATTATTTTAGCCATTCCCCCACTGGGGTTTACCAACGAACACAAGGAGGACCTTTCCATGCCTATTAAGATCCCCAACTCATTGCCCGCACGGGAAACTTTAGAGAGCGAAAACATTTTCGTCATGACCGAGACCCGAGCCATGTCTCAGGACATCCGCCCTCTGAAGCTGTTGATCCTGAACCTGATGCCCACCAAGATCGTCACCGAGACCCAGCTGCTGCGGAAGTTCTCCAACACCCCCCTGCAGATCCAGGCAGAACTTCTCCAAACCATCAGCCACCAAGCACAGAACGTAGACCGCAGCCACCTAGAATCCTTCTACACCTCCTTTGATCAGGTGAAAGACAACTACTACGACGGTCTGGTTATCACCGGCGCTCCCGTGGAAAATATGGACTTCGAGGAAGTTGACTATTGGGACGAGCTCTGCCAAATCATGGAGTGGTCCAAGACCCACGTTCATGCAACCCTGCATATCTGCTGGGGCGCTCAGGCCGGTCTGTACTACCACTACGGGGTGCCCAAGTACAGCCTGCCCCAGAAGGTCTTCGGCGTCTTCGACCATAAGGTCCTCAAGCCCTCTTCCCCTCTGTTCCGCGGCTTCGACGACCGCTTCTACGCCCCCCACTCCCGCCACACCGAGGTTCTGGAAGAGGATATCCGCAAGGTCCCCGATCTGGAAGTTCTGGCAATCTCCGAGGAAGTCGGCGTTTTTGCTGTGAAGACCGAGAGCAGCCGTCAGTTCTTCTTCCTTGGTCATCTGGAGTACGACCGCAACACTCTGGCCCTGGAGTATTGGCGTGATGTGGACAAGGGGCTGGAGATTCAGGTTCCCAAGCACTACTTCCCCGGCGACGACCCCACCCAGGAACCCATCGTTCGCTGGCGTTCTGCGGGTCAACTCATCTACACCAACTGGCTGAACTACTACGTCTACCAGACCACTCCCTACGATCTGACCACCCTTGGCCAGGAATCTCAGGCTCCCGATTCTCCTGCTCACATCTTTGGCTATGAGAACCAGCTGTGCATGGACGACGAGGCAGCCTGCGAGGAACAGCAGCCTCATTTCCAGGATCCCCCCTCCTACTCCTTCGCTGACAGCGGCCTGGAGCATCACTGATCCACAAAACACCCGGAAGTCTTTCCGGGTGTTTTTCTTGCCCCGAAGCAGAGTTCCGTGTATACTATATAGTATAGTTTTAATTTCAGCCGAAAAGGATTTGATAGAATGGAACGCAAACAGAAACCCCCTCGCCAGTACAAGGTCGACCAAGAGACCACCCTTCTCCCCTTCCTGCTGGCTTCTGTCCAGGACAAGAGCCGCAACACGGTGAAAGGTCTTCTCACCCGAGGCCAGGTCCAGGTGAACGGCAAGACCGTCACCCGCCACGACCACCCCCTGAAGCCCGGCCAGACCGTAACCATCGTGCCGGAAACTGTAAAAAAGGCCCAACTGGCCTTCCCCATCCTCTATGAAGACGACAAGATCATCGTGGTGGACAAGCCCGCCGGTCTTCTGTCCATGGCCAGCGACAAGGAAAAAGAGCGCACTGCCTACCACCAGGTCACCGAATACGTCCGGGCCAACAATCCCCGTGGTCGTGTCTTCATCGTCCACCGACTGGACCGGGATACCTCCGGCGTCCTCCTTTTCGCCAAGGACGAAGCCACTAAGCTGGCCTTCCAGGACAACTGGGAAAAAATCGTCCGCCGCCGGGGCTATACCGCCGTGGTGGAAGGCATCCCGCCCAAAGAGGCAGATACCATCCGCTCCCTTCTGAAGGAAAACGCCGTCCACAAGGTCTACTCTGTCTCCCACGAAGGCAAGGAGGCCATCACCCATTACAAGACGGTGAAGCAGGGCAAAAACTATTCGCTGCTGGAGATCGACCTGTCCACCGGCCGCAAGAACCAGATCCGTGTCCACCTGAGTGAAATGGGCTGTCCCATCGCCGGTGACAAGACCTACGGCGCCAAGACCAATCCCTGGGGCCGCCTGTGTCTCCACGCCCACGAGCTGCGGTTCATCCACCCCCTGACCAAGCAGGACACCACCTTCCGGGCTCCCCTGCCCAAGGGGTTCCATAAGCTGGGTTGAGGAACGGGTATGAACAAAGAATCCCTCTTTGAAAGACTGGATGCTCTGGCCGAACGGGTGGCCCGGAAGCTTCTGGACCAGGGTCTCACCCTGTCCAGTGCCGAAGCCTGCACCGGCGGTCTCTTTGCCGCCCGGATGACTGAACTGGCCGGTTCCTCCCGGTTCTTCGACCGGTCCATTGTGACCTACAGCAACCAGGCCAAGCTGGACCACTTGGGCGTGACCGCCGAGACCCTGGAAACCTACGGTGCCGTCAGCCCGGAGACCGCCCAAGCGATGGCAGAAGGTCTGGCGAAAGTCTCCGGCAGTGATGTGTGCATCTCAGTCACCGGCATTGCCGGTCCCGGCGGCGGCACCCCGGAAAAACCTGTGGGCACGGTTTACATGGCCGTGGTGTACCAGGGTCAGACCCACACCGTCCAGGCCCCCACGGTGAACGTGGACCGGACCTACAACCGGAACCACTCCGTCCTGTCTATGCTGGACCTGCTGGACCAGCTTCTCTGACTTTTCCGAAAGGAGGACCTGCTATGGACCGCAAAAGCTTACTGACCTTCCCAGTGGCCCAGGCTTGCGGCGCACCGGGACACCACCATTATTTCACCACCCACCGGGAAACCGCTCTGAGCATCCTGGCCATGGCGGATATCTCCCAGCAGCAGGGCTTGGCCCAGATGCTCCTTTGGGAGTACACCAACCCCCGCACCAAAAATATCATCGTAAACATCATTGACGGGCAGGTCTTTCTGACCGACGGCAACCGCCACTGTGTGGCCGCCCTGCTGGCTGACCCCAACCTGACCTTTGGCGACCTGGAAGCCGCTCGCCCAGGGATCCTGCGCATCTGGCAGGCCGGGGTAGAAGCCGGGCGCAACACCCCCGCTGACCCCTACGATGTGTACATCCCTGCGGACATCGACATCAGCCGGATCCCGGAGGCCCGGATGGGGACGGACTATTTCAAAAATCCTCCCGCCCCCACGGCCATCGTCCCCGGCAGCTTCCGAGCTGACAGCCCCCTGCTGTCCGAGATGGACCGGGGACGTCCTCTGGAGGAAACCGTCCAGGCGGTAAAGGACTTTCTCCGGAAAGAACTCCATTCCCCCGCCCCCTGACCAACCAACAACAACGGACCGGAAGAACGCTCTCTTCCGGTCCTCTTCATTTCTCGATTGACAGCCCCATAGGATTGTGCTACAATGCCCCCTGTTCTGATAGCATCGTTCGTTCCAAGTGCGGTTTGCCGACCTTGGATTTTTTATATGATGGAGGAAACGACATGTCCCTCGGTTTTTCATTTTTCTTTAACAGCATTCTCCTGGGCATCGGTCTGGCCATGGATGCCTTCTCGGTCTCTCTGGCCAACGGCCTGAATGAACCCAGTATGAAGAAGGGCAAAATGTGCGGGGTTGCCGGGGTCTTTGGCGGTTTCCAGTTCGCTATGCCCATGATCGGCTGGTTCTGCGTGACCACCATCACCCAGTACTTCGTGGCCTTCCAGCCCTTTATCCCCTGGATCGCCCTGATCCTGCTAAGCTACATCGGCGGCAAGATGATTTATGAAGGGGTAAAAGGACAGGACGACGAAGAGGGAAGCCCTCCCGTTGGGCTGATGGGTCTGCTGATTCAGGGCGTGGCCACCTCCATCGACGCCCTTTCCGTGGGATTCACCATCGCCACCTACGATCTCTTCCAGGCCCTGCTGGCCTGTCTGCTCATCGGCCTGGTGACTTTCGCCATCTGTCTGGGGGGGCTTGCCATCGGCAAGAAGGCAGGAACCAGACTGGCAGACAAAGCCGGTATCCTGGGGGGTGCCATCCTGATCTTCATCGGTCTGGAGATCTTCATCACCAACGTATTTTAAGCAAAGAAAACCCGCCTGTGAACGCTATGTTCACAGGCGGGTTTATTGTTTTAATTCAAAATCAGGCGTCGATGGTGGAGATGGTCAGAGTGGTCTCCTCCAGAACGTCCAGCAGAGCCTTCACGGTATCCAGAGAGGTGAACATGGTCACGTTGTACTCGGTGGCAACCTGACGCAGCTGTGCGCCGTCGTTGTCGCCGGTGGAACCGGGGTCCTTGGTGTTGATGAAGTAGGCGATGTGGCCCTGACGCAGTGCGTTGGGGATGGACTCGCTGCCGTCGCTGATCTTGTCCAGGGCATGGGTGCGGATGCCGTTCTTCTTCAGGAAGTTGGCGGTACCGGTGGTTGCCTCGATGTTGAAACCCAGCTGGTAGAAGCGGC
>JAFZEB010000039.1 GCA_017560855.1 Ruminiclostridium sp. | reverse complement strand
CACCCCTCATCCGTCACGGCTTCGCCGTGCCACCTTCCCCCCAGGGGGAAGGCTGGTCTTCGGACAACGGGAAAGGCTCCCTCCGCCCCTACATGCCCGAACCTTCTTGGGCGAGGGAGCACCCCTCATCAGTCACCTGCGGTGACAGCTTCTCCCCAGGGAGAAGCCCTGTCTTCGGACGAAAGAAGCCTTCTCCTGGGGGAGAAGGTGCCCTCGAAGAGGGCGGATGAGGGCGAACCTACGAAAAAACAAACACCTACCCCTGCCGGGGCGGACCCCGCCCCGGCAGTAAGGAGAGCTCTGCAATGAAGAAACCCAATCGTTCTACCCTGATCTTAATATTGGTCTTTCTTGCAGGTCTGTCCTTGCTGATCTACCCCTCCTTCAGCAACTGGTGGAACTCCACCCGCGCTACCAAGGCCATCGCCAGCTACTCCGAGACGGTGGCCCAGATGGACCGGGCCGAGTACGACCAGATGTGGGAGGAGGCCCAGGCCTACAACCAGGCCCTGCTCCAAAAGGGCTACCGCTACCACCTGTCCGACCAGGAGCGGGCAGAATATGAGTCCATCCTGGATGTCTCCGGCACGGGCATCATGGGCTACATCGAGATCCCCTCCCTGCGGGTCTCCCTGCCCGTCTACCACGGGGTGGACGAAGCCGTCCTCCAGATCGCCGTGGGCCACATCGAGGGTTCCTCCCTGCCTGTGGGCGGACCCAGCACCCACTGCGTGGTCTCCGGCCACCGTGGCCTGCCCTCCGCCAAACTCTTCACCGACCTGGACGAGCTGGTGGAAGGGGATATCTTCCTCTTCCGGGTCCTGGACGAGGTGATCACCTATGAGGTGGACACCATCCTCATCGTGGAGCCGGAGGATGTCTCTGCCCTGGAGATCCTGGAGGGAGAGGACCGCTGCACCCTGGTGACCTGCACCCCCTACGGCATCAACACCCACCGGCTGCTGGTCCAGGGCCACCGGATCGAAAACCTGCCCGACCAGTTCATCCATGTCACCGCAGAGGCCGTGCCCATTGACCCCATCCTGGTGGCCCCCCTGGTGGCAGTGCCGGTCCTGCTGTTCCTCTTTGCCGCAGTGATG
Organism: Ruminiclostridium sp.; assembly: GCA_017560855.1. Classification (GTDB taxonomy): domain Bacteria; phylum Bacillota; class Clostridia; order Oscillospirales; family Oscillospiraceae; genus Evtepia. Next base: position 1,890 of record JAFZEB010000039.1, on the reverse strand, counting down.
ATCAAATACCGCAAGAAATAACGGAGGCGATGTTATGCAGTCCTTCAAGTTCATAAAACGCTGGCTGTGCCTGGCCCTGTGCCTGGTGCTCTGCCTGCCCATGCTGCCGGGAACCGCCCGGGCCATCGACCCCATCGACCTGGAGGCCAAGACCTCTCTGACTCTGACCTTCCGTCCCGGGGAGCGGCCCGCAGAGGGCACAGAGTTCCGGGTCTGGCGGGTGGGCGAGCCCGACCAGTTCTGTAACTTCACCAAAACGGAGGCTTTTGCCGATTACGATGTGGTGGTGACCAACCTGGATGCTGATGGCTGGGCCGACCTGGCCAACACCCTGTCCGGTTACGTGGCCCGGGACAAGATTCAGCCCGATGCCACCGCCACGGTGAACCAGGAGGGCAAGGCGGTCTTTTCTGACCTGCCCGTGGGCCTGTACCTGGTGACCGGCGATGTCTATAAGTATGGCCGCTACACCTACACCCCCTCTGCCATCATGGTCAGCCTGCCCAGCCGGGACGCTGAGGACCAGTGGCATTACGACGTGACCGCCAAGGCAAAGTACACCGAGGACTACAACCCCGGCGGCGGTGGTTCCTCCAAGACCAGTCTGAAGGTCGTGAAGATCTGGGAGGACGAGGGGAAAGTAACTCGCCCCGCAGAGGTAGTCATCCAGCTGCTGAAGGACGGCGAAGTCTATGATACCGTCACCCTGAACGAGGGGAACAGCTGGCGCCACACCTGGACCAACCTGAGCAAGTCTGCCAAGTGGCAGGTGGTGGAGAAGACCGTGCCCGAGGGATACGCAGTTCTGGTCAGCAATGATTCTCAGTATACCTTTACCGTGACCAATACGTCGGAATCGGATATCCCGCCGGGGCCTCCTCCTCTGGATCCTCGGCCCCCGGAAGACCCTCCGGAGAATCCCCCGGAAAATCCTCCTGGAGATAACCCTCCTGGAGACACGCCTCCCGGAAATACACCGCCCGGGAACAATCCTCCCGGCAACACCCCGCCCCCGAACCTCCCCCAGACGGGTATGCTCTGGTGGCCGGTGCCTGTGCTGGCTGTGAGCGGCATGGGCTGTTTCCTGGCCGGTTGGGTGAAGGACCGAAAGGACGAAGACCATGAAGCATAACCCAGGCAAACGCCTGATGACCATAGGGCTGCTGCTGTTGGCAGCAGCCCTTGCTTTGACCGCCTACAATGTCTGGGACGAGAGCCGGGCGGAGCGGTCGGCCCTGGCGGCGGCAGAACAGCTCCAGCAGGAGCCTGTCGTCCCCCTGGAAGAGGGGGAGCAGCCCTTCTACCAGCTTCACCCCGAGATGGAAATGCCCACGGTGGAGATTGACGGGCGAAGGTACATCGGCCGGGTGACCATCCCCGTCATCGGCCTGGATCTGCCCGTCCTGACGGAGTGGAGCAGCGCCAACGGCAAGATCGCCCCCTGCCGGTACAAAGGCTCCGCCTACACGGGGGACCTGATCATTGCCGGTCACAACTACCGCAGCCACTTCGGGTCCCTGAAGAATGTGGCGGTAGGGGAGGAGGTCCTCTTCACCGACGTGGACGGCAACGTCTTCTCCTACCGGGTGGCCGCCATGGAGATCCTGGACGGCGCCGCCGTGGAGGAGATGGAGGCCGGGGAGTGGGATCTGTCCCTCTTTACCTGTACCTACGGCGGCCAGACCCGCCTGACCCTGCGGTGTACCTCATAAGCAGCGGGAGTCTTCTTCTGAAAAGCGCATCCCCCGGAACCCAGGTTCCGGGGGATTTTTGCATGGGCTGGGGGCTGAGATTGCTCCGTGGGATCCCGGCATTTATTAGAAAGGCTTATAAGCAGGAGGAAAAAGGGGGGCGGGGGCCTGAGGGCTTGTAAGAATCTGGAAATTATTT
>JAFZEB010000038.1 GCA_017560855.1 Ruminiclostridium sp. | reverse complement strand
TCTGCCCTCCGCTTCCGTGGTGTTATGAACCGAGAGTTCCGTATCGACACCGAATACAGCGTCCGTGCCGACAAGATGCTGGGTCACCTGAATAATCTGGTGAGCTGCTTCAAGGAAGAGGGCAAGGACGTCACCGAGGACGTGGAGGCTATTCGTGACTTCTGGAAGAAGGACGGCTTCAATCCCTTCGAGGTCCCCGACGAGTATTTCGAGATCGAAGACAACAGCCTTCAGTATACTGTGGCTGACCGGGATATGAACTGGGTCTCCTTCCTGGACTGATAGGAACGATAGAAAGAGCGTACCGAAAGACGGTACGCTCTTTTTTCGGAGTGTCAAAAAACCTCGTAGAGTTTCGCCGTCGCAACGGCGAAATAAAGTGAAGTACGTTTTCTGGCGCGACATGTGCGTGCCAGAAAACACTTCTCGGCCTGTAAACGTGCGACTGTGCGCTTACAGCGCACAGTTCGTGCGCTGCAACAGGCCGCAATCCCATATGTCGGAAAAGGCTTTGCCTTTTTCGACAGGCTAAAGAGCGTACCGAAAGACGGTACGCTCTTTTTTCACCTATTTTCCCCTGAGACATAGGATGGGAGGGAAGGAGGTGTTGCCCATGGAGGAGAAAAACATCTGGGTGGTGGGCGGTGATCGCCGTCAAGTGTACCTGGCAGGGCTGCTCAGGGAAGACGGACATACGCTCCATACAGTGGGGCTGGGTGAAAAGGAGAGAGGTCTGGATGATCTGGCCCTGGCTCACTGCGTGATCCTGCCCCTTCCTGTATTGGGGAAGAATGGGCGGATCCATACTCCGCTCAGCCAGGAGAAGATTGACCTATCCCAAGTTTTAGACCATATGAGACCGGGGCAGGTCCTCTGTGGGGGAATGGTGTCCCCGGAAGTTCGGGAAGCAGGGGAGAGGGCAGGTCTGCAGGTGTTTGACTACTATGCCCGGGAAGAGTGCATGGTAGCCAACGCCGTGCCCACCGCCGAGGGTGCCGTCCAGGTGGCTATGGAGCAAATGCCCTTTACCCTGCACAGTGCCCGGGTCCTGGTTCTGGGTTTTGGCCGGGTGGGGAAGCTGACGGCCCACCGCATGCGTGCACTGGGGGCCAGGGTCACCGTAGCGGCTGCGGACTATGGCGATTTGGCCTGGGCGGCGGCCTACAATTATGAGAGTATCCGCCTGGAGGAGCTTGCCTGTGAGCTGGGTGGGTTCCAACTGATTGTAAACACCATTCCGGCTCAAGTCCTGGACGCCCGGCGGCTGGCCTGGGTGGATCCAGCGGTCTTTATCCTGGATCTGGCTTCGGCCCCGGGAGGAGTAGATCTCATCCGGGGAGAGGAATTGGGGCTGCACATATTGCAGGCACCGGGGCTGCCCGGGCGAACGGCGCCGGTCACAGCGGCCGCAGCCATCCGGGATTCGATCTATCACATTTTATGGGAACTGGAGGAATGATCGTGGAGAACATTCGGGTGGGGTTTGCCCTCACCGGTTCATTCTGCACCTTAGAGAAGACGCTGGCAGCCATGGAGGAAACGTCGGCCCGCTATCCCAACATTCTGCCCATTCTCTCCGAGGCCACCAGCGGGACGGACACCCGGTTTGGCCGGGCGGACTGGTGGAAAGAACGTGTCGCATCCATCTGCGGTCCGGGGTACATTGGCTCTGTCCGGGAGGCCGAACCCATCGGGCCAAAGCAGCTGCTGGATGTGCTGGTGATTGCCCCCTGCACGGGGAATACTTTGGCAAAGCTGGCGGCGGGGATCGCCGACACGGCAGTGACCATGGCGGCGAAGGCCCACCTGCGAAACGGGCGTCCCGTGGTGGTGGCGGTGTCCACCAACGATGGGTTGGCAGGGGCAGGACGGAACATTGCGGAACTCATGTGCCGGAAGCATTACTATTTCGTGCCCTACCGTCAGGATGACCCGGAGGGGAAGCCTACCTCTCTGGTTGCCGATATGACCAAGGTAGCAGACACTGTCACCGCCGCCCTGGAGGGCAGACAGCTTCAGCCGGTCCTCCTGGGACCGGAATAACAGGAAAAGGAAGAGGATGCGGTCTGTGTTCTCTTCCTTTTTCTTGGCACAGGAAGCTTCTGCAAATGCATGATTCTGCAGTTTTTCCACATACTAGCTCTTGAGATCGAGAAAAAGGAGTTTCGACGCATGAAAGCTACAGGAATCGTTCGCAGGATCGACGACCTTGGCCGGGTGGTCATCCCCAAAGAGATCAGACGAACTATGAGGATCAGAGAAGGGGATCCGCTGGAGATTTTCACCAACAATGACGGTGGGGTGGTCTTTAAGAAGTATTCCCTGATGGGAGGGTTGGGGGATTTCTCTGCCCAGCTGTGCGACTCCCTGCACAAGGCTACTGGCCGCATGGTGACCATTACGGATCGGGATGTGTGTCTGTCGGTAGCAGGGGCTTCCCGGAAAGAGATCACCGGGAAAAATATTTCCCCTGCCCTGTCCCAGATTTTGGAGGGACGCCAAATCTACCAGTATCAGGAGGGAGGTCGGGCCCTGCCGGTCAGCGATTATTCCGACCACTATGTGGTCACCACGGCTGCTCCCATCCTGGCAGAGGGAGATGTGTTGGGATGTGTGGTCTTTATGGCCGATGCAGGAAAGGTCTCCGTAGGGGTGGATGAATACAAGCTGGCCCAGACCATCGCAGGATTTCTTGGCCGCCATATGGAGAGCTGAAAAAGAGCCACGACAGGTTTTCCTGCCGTGGCTCTTCTATTTTGTCCGCTATCTTCATAGGATACTCCACAGACAGTGTTGGGAGTGGTGGAACGTGCGGACTGACATCGAGGAGCGGGCCTGTGATCTGGCTCTTTATATC
>JAFZEB010000037.1 GCA_017560855.1 Ruminiclostridium sp. | reverse complement strand
CTGGAGACCCCCACCAGCGGTGAGATCTTCTTCCAGGGGGAGGACATCCGCCACCGCAAGGGCGGCGCCTCTGCCTACCGTGCCAAGGTGGGCATGGTCTTCCAGTCCTTCAACCTCTTCAACAACATGACCGTTCTGGAAAACTGCATGGTGGGCCAGATCAAGGTCCTGAAGAAGAGCCGCAAGGAAGCCGAAGAGACCGCCATGAAGTTCCTGACCAAGGTCGGCATGGCCCCCTACATCAACGCCAAGCCCCGCCAGATCTCCGGCGGTCAGAAGCAGCGTGTGGCCATCGCCCGTGCCCTGGCCATGAACCCCGATGTGCTCCTCTTCGACGAACCCACCTCCGCCCTGGACCCCGAAATGGTGGGCGAGGTTCTCTCGGTCATGCGTGACCTGGCAGCCGACGGCCTGACCATGCTGGTGGTCACCCACGAGATGGCCTTTGCCCGTGACGTCTCCAACCGTGTGGTCTTCATGCGTGACGGCGTCATCTGGGAGGACAACACCCCCGAGGAACTCTTCTCCAATCCCCAGAGAGACGAGACCAAGGAGTTCCTGTCCCGATTCATGGAAAGATAAAACTTTTCAAATAAAAGGCCTGAAGCTCAATGCTTCAGGCCTTTATTTGAAAAGTGAGATTTGCGGCCCGACCCGCGCCTGCCAAGCAGGCACTCTCGGGCCGAGAAGAGTAAATTCCCCGGCGCATGTCCGGGGAATTTTCAGATTGGAGCTGATTCCGGTTCTGCGGAACCGGAACTCTGCGAGACCTTTTTACACTCTGGAATCCCCCTGACTGCATAGTCAGGGGGATTTTTGCGGATGTGTCACTTCAGCACCACGTTTTCCTCGCCCAGATACTCTTTCAGTTCCTGGAGGAGGGCATCGTGGAGGAGGCACCGGGCACCCAGACGGCGCTTGGTGTCGGCGAAGTAGAGGACGGCCTGACTCTCTCCGGGGAACATGGTGAAGAGGTTCTTCACCCGCCGCAAGAGAGGGGTGTCCTCGCTGTCAAAGCGGAGGTAGAGCCGACCCGACTGGACCTGGGGAGGTCGGACGGGAGGCACGTTGGGGTCGATGGGGGCATTGGGCATCTGGTGGAGGGGGATGACCCGGTCGCACATGAGCTGGGGGGCTTTTTCATCCCGGACGGAGATCCGTCCCGTGGCCAGGATGGGCATGTTCACCTGGAGGTAGCTGCCGCTCTCCTCCAGCACCCGGGAGAAGGCCAGCATCTCCACAGAGCCGGTGTCGTCCTCCATGGTCACGTAGGCCATGAGGGAGTTGTTCTTGGTGGTCTTGGTCTTGGAGGAGGAAACCACGCCTGCCAGGGTGATCTTCTGCCCGTCCTGGAAATGGGTGGGGCCGTCTGCCTGGGCGAAGTCCTCCAGCATGAGGCCGATGGACACGGCCCCCTGGTTCCGGGCGGTCTCCCGATAGGCATCCATGGGGTGACCGGAGAGGTAGAGGCCGGTGACCTCCTTCTCCATGGTCATGAGCTCCTGGGGGGTGAATTCGGGGATGTCCTTCAGCACCAGTTCCACGGGGGTGTCTGCCGTGTCGGACCCCATGGAGAAGAGGTCGAACTGCCCTTCCAGGTTCTTTCGCTTGTTCCGGGCCAGGGAGTCCAGGTGCTGCTCGTAGGCATCCAGGAGCTGGGCCCGCTTCAGACCCATGGAGTCAAAGGCACCGGCCCGGATGAGGCTTTCCAGGACCCGCTTGTTCAGATCCTGGTCCAGCAGCCGCTGGCAGAAGTCCGGGAAGGACCGGAAGGGGCCGTTGGCCTCACGCTCTGCCAGAACCGACCCGGTAAAGCCCCGGCCCACCCCCTTCAGGGCGGCCAGACCGAAGCGGATGTCCTGGCCCGCCACGGTGAAGTGGGGACCGGACTGGTTGATGTCGGGGGGCAGAAGCCGGATGCCCATGGCCCGGCACTCGGCAATATACTCTGCGATCTTCCCCTGGGAGTCCAGAACGGAGGTCAGCAGGGCGGCCATGTACTCTCTGGGGTAGTGGCACTTGAACCAGGCGGTCTGGTAGGCCACGATGGCGTAACACACGGCGTGGGCCTTGTTGAAGGCGTAGTTGGCGAAATCTGTGATCTCGTCATAGATGCTCTCGGCGATCTCGGCGGGGATGCCGTTGGCCACGCAGCCGGTGATGCCGCGCTCCGGGTCGCCGTGGAGGAAGGCGGCACGCTCCCGCTGGATGTCCTTGAGCTTCTTTTTGGACATGGCCCGGCGGACCATGTCTGCCTGACCCAAGGAGTACCCGGCCAGACGGCGGAAAATTTCAATGACCTGCTCCTGGTAGACGATACAGCCATAGGTGTTGGCCAGGATGGGTTCCAGGGCGGGGGTCTTGTAGGTGACGGTCTTGGGGTTGTGCTTGGAGGAGATGAACCGGGGAATGGAGTCCATGGGACCGGGCCGATACAGGGCGATGATAGCCGTGATATCTTCGATATCTTTGGGCTTCAGGCCCACGCACACACCGGTCATACCGGCAGATTCCATCTGGAACACGCCGCAGGTCTTGCCCTCGGAGAGCATGCGGAAGGTGGCCAGGTCGTCGTCGGGGATCTGGTCCAGGCGG
>JAFZEB010000036.1 GCA_017560855.1 Ruminiclostridium sp. | reverse complement strand
ACCATCGGCGGGCACAGTCTGGTGGCCCACGGCAAAATGTGCGTCACCCAGAGCAGTACCGTGAACTTTCTCCGCCCCGCTGCCGGAGCTTACCTCTTCTGCCGGGCGATCCCGGTGAAGGTAGGCCGGACGGCCTGCGTGGTCTCTGTGGAGCAGCGCAACGACAAGGATGAGCTGGTGACCACTGCCCTCTTCACCTTTACCCCCATCCAGGACGTGGAACCCCTGATCCTGGAACCAAAATATCCTGACCTAACATTCTAACCAAAAAAGGAACGAAGCGGATACTCCATCCACTTCGTTCCCAAAAGATTTGACCAAAGGCTTCGCAGAATTCGCTTCCCCGGGAAGCGAACATAGTCCGGTCGGTTTTTTCCGGCGACATGTGCGTTGGAAAAAACACCTCTCGGCCGACAAACGTGCAAGCTGAAAGCTTGTGCGCTGCAGGCGGCCGCAGAAACTACTTTGAAGATCAAGATCTTCAAAGTCTGTTAAACGTCCCAATCCTCGAACTCGTCGTCGTAGGTCTCCAGGTCGCTGTCGCACTTGCAGAGGCAGCAGCAGGAGGGCAGCTTCTTGCGAATATCCCGGAAGAGCTGGGTGAACTCGTCAAAATATGCGACGACCACACAGGCAAAGGCAACAAGTTCCAGACAAACAGCAGCCACCGTCAGGATATTTTGGGTCATTTTACTCAGTTTCATAGAAAAACCTCCCATTAACGTTGCATACATTCTGTCATGTATGATAGTATTTTACATGATAGGATAAAATATTTCAATGCACCCACGCATTTTCCCAAGCTTTTTCGAACCCAAGGACAGGCGTCAGCCTGACAAAGAAAGGATGGAATCACTATGCGGTTTCAGAATGATAAAGGCGAGATCCAGATCAGCAGCGAAGTCTTTACCTCCATCACTGGCGCAGTTGCCACCAGCTGCTTTGGCGTAAAGGGTATGGCCGCCCGCTCCAAGAAGGACGGTCTGGTCCACCTGCTTAGAAGCGAATCCATGGCAAAGGGTGTTCGTGTCATCTTCCATGAAGACGACGCCATCTCCATTGAGCTGCACATTGTCGTGGACAACGGCGTGAACCTCACCGCTGTGACCAACTCGATCATCAGCGAAGTCCGTTACAATGTCAACCAGCTGACCGGCGTAGAAGTCCGGGCCGTGGATGTCTATGTGGACTCCATGCAGATCGACTGATTGAGAAGGAGTATATCATATGGTACAGTTCATTGACGGCGCTATGCTGGCACGGATGATCATCCATGCCTCCGCCTCCCTGAATGCAGAAAAGCAAAAGATCAACGAGCTCAACGTCTTCCCCGTTCCCGACGGCGATACTGGCACCAACATGGGCCTGACCCTGAGTGCCGCTGCTGCAGAGCTCCAGAAGAAGAATCCCACCACCGTGGGTCAGGCCGCTTCCGCAAATGCCTCCGCCATGCTCCGAGGCGCCCGCGGCAACTCCGGTGTTATCCTCTCCCTGATCTTCCGTGGCTTCTCCAAAGCCCTGAAGGAGAAGGAGACCATGGACGGCATCGACCTGGCCGAGGGTCTGAACGCAGGCGTTGCTGCCGCTTACAAGGCAGTTATGAAGCCTGCGGAAGGCACCGTCCTCACCGTTTCCCGTCTGGCCGGTGAGCGCGCCACCCGTGCCGCTGAGGAAAACACCGCCGTGGAATACGTTCTGGAATCTGCCATTCTCCAGGCCCAGCAGACCCTGGCTGAAACCACCGATATGAACCCCGTCCTGAAGAAGGCCGGCGTGGTGGATGCAGGGGGCATGGGCTTCCTGGTCATCCTGCAGGGTATGCTGGACGAACTGCGTGGTGTTGCCATGCCCGAAGGCGTGGATGTTGCTCCTGTCCAGAAGGAAAAGGCTGACTTTGCCTCCTTCGAGACCGGTGAGATCACCTTCGGCTACTGCACCGAGTTCATCTGCTCCCGCGACAACAACAAGGACCCCAACGACCTGCGCACCTTCCTGGACGGCATGGGCGACAGCCTGGTGCTGGTGGAGGACGACGAGATCATCAAGGCCCACGTCCACACCAACCACCCCGGCAAGGTCCTGGAAGAGGCCCTTACTTATGGCGGCCTGCTGATGGTCAAGGTGGAAAACATGCGCGAGCAGCACACCGAGCTGGCTGAGGGCGCCCAGACCAATGCTTCCGAAGAAACCGAGTCTGTCATGGAGGATGCCGCTCCCGAAAAGAAGTACGGCTTCGTGGCTGTGGCCGCCGGCGACGGTCTGGCCAAGGTTTTCCAGGACCTGGGCGTGGACGGCGTCATCTCCGGCGGTCAGACCATGAACCCCTCCACCGAGGACATCCTGCGCCAGATCAAGAAAACCCCCGCCGAGGTGGTCTACGTCCTGCCCAACAACAAGAACATCATCATGGCTGCCCAGCAGTGCGTGGACCTGGTGGAGAACAAGCAGGTCATCGTTCTCCAGGCCAAGACCGTGGCCCAGGGCATCTCTGCCATGATCGCTGTGGACCCTGACGGTGAGATTCAGGACAACACCGAGGCCATGTCCGAGGCTATGGGTGCCGTCACCACCATGGAGATCACCTATGCCGCCCGAGACTCCGAGTTCGACGGCAATGCCATCAAGGAAGGCGACTACCTGGCTCTGGTGGACAACCAGCTCTTCGGCACCGAGAAGGACCTGGATGCCATCCTGGACAAGCTGGCCAACGAGGCCAACGACCGTGACGGCGAGTTCATCAACATCTTCTATGGCGAAGGCGTGGACCAGGCCGCAGCAGAGGCTGCCGCTGCCCGGTTCGAAGCCATCTGCCCCGATGCAGAGATCTCTGTTCTGGAGGGTGGCCAGCCTGTCTACCACTACCTCATCTCTGTGGAATAATATCGAACACCCAAACAGGGCACGGAAGACTCCGTGCCCTGTTTTTTAATCTCTGCGATATTTTTCCCGGGTGGCGATGCCGCCCCGGATGTGCCGCTCGGCTTTGTTCTGCTCCAACACATCCTTGACCCGAAGGTACAAGGGGCGATTGAAGGCAGGAAGCCGCTGGGACAGATCTTTATGTACCGTGGACTTGCTGATGCCAAACTTCTTTGCCGCACTTCGCACGGTCCCTTGGTTTTCAATGATATAAAGAGCCAGATCACAGGCCCGCTCCTCGATGTCAGTCCGCACGTTCCACCACTCCCAACACTGTCTGTGGAGTATCCTATGAAGATAGCGGACAAAATAGAAGAGCCACGGCAGGAAAACCTGTCGTGGCTCTTT
>JAFZEB010000006.1 GCA_017560855.1 Ruminiclostridium sp. | reverse complement strand
TGGAGGACAGCAGAGCAACGGTATAGGGATGACGGGGATCGTCAAAGATGGTAGCGGCATCCGCCAGCTCCACCACGTTGCCCAGATACATAACGCAGATACGGTCGGAAATATAGCGGACAACAGACAGGTCGTGGGAGATGAACATATAAGTCAGATGCTCCTTCTCCTTCAGCTCCTGCAGCAGGTTGATGATCTGGGACTGGATGGAAACGTCCAGAGCGGAAACGCACTCGTCGCAGACAATGAACTTGGGGTTGACCGCCAGAGCGCGGGCGATGGCCACGCGCTGACGCTGACCGCCGGAGAACTGATGGGGATAACGGTGCAGCATATATTCCTGCAGACCGCACTTCTCCATGGTGTCCACGATGTGCTCACGCATCTTTTCAGAGCCGTGCTTGAAGAACTTGTGGGTCACCAGGCCTTCTTCGATGATCTGGCCGATGGTGAAACGGGGGTTCAGAGAAGAATAGGGATCCTGGAAGATGATCTGCAGGTCGCGGCGCAGCAGACGCATCTCGTCATACTGCAGACGGGACAGGTCGATGCCGTCGTCACGCATGGCCTCGTACTTTGCGAACTCCTCGTTCTTGGCGTACTTGTCCCGCAGGCCGTCCAGCTGAACGGACATCTGGGCAGTCTTGTCCTCGATGGCCTTGATCTCAGCTTCCAGCTTGGCCTTTTCCTCGCCCAGCTTGGACTTCTTGGAGGCGTTCTTGGCATCGTCGTCCAGATGCTCAAACTCCACACGAACATCGGCGTACTTGTCCACCAGGGCGGCACGCTTGATGTTCTCTTCGTGGATCTTCAGCATCAGATCGCGGCCCTGATTGCCCTCGTCCACAGCGAAGAAGCCGCCCAGGATCTTGACAATGTGATTCAGAGCGGTCTGCTCGTCGCAGCGGGCCAGGTTGCGGTCCTGCAGCAGATAGAAGTCTGCCTTGTCCTCGCCGCCGGCCTCTTCCACCTTCTTGTTGAGGGCATCAGCCTTTTCGGAAGCCTTCTTCAGGGTGGTCTTGTACTTGTCCAGATTTTTCAGGGTGTCAGCCACATACTTGGGGGGCATATCTGCCAGAGAAACGCCGTAGTACATGGTGGTGCCGGCAGTCTGATTATACAGCTGCAGCAGCACGCGGCCCAGGGTAGACTTACCGCAGCCGGACTCGCCCACGATACCCAGGGTTTCACCTTCGTAAATGTCCAGAGAGATGTCCTCGTTGGCGCGGACATACAGCTGTTCCTTCTGGAACAGGGAGGACTTTGCGACAGGGAAGTACTTTTTCAAATTAGTGATGGACAGTAATTTTTTTGTGTTCTTCACTCTGTCTCACCTCCTTATCGGGATAGAAGCAGCGGATCTGCTGACCGTCACCCATGTCGGTCAGCACGGGCTCTTCGTCAATGCACTTCTGGGTGCAGTACTTGCAGCGGGGAGCGAACTTGCAGCCCTTGGGCAGAGCCAGGGGATGGGGCACCACGCCGGGAATGGGTTCGATCTTCTTGCCCACGTTTTCAATGCGGGGGATGGAGTACATCAGACCCTCGGTGTAGGGGTGGCTCAGCTTGCTCTCGGCACCGAAAATGGTGCGGGCAGAGGCCTTTTCCACCACCTGGCCGCAGTACATAACGGCCACGTCGTCGGCCATCTCGTTGATAACACCCAGGTCGTGGGTGATGAAGATGATGGAAGTGCCCTTTTCCTTCTGCAGGTCGTTCATCAGGCGCAGGATCTGAGCCTGAATGGTAACGTCCAGAGCGGTGGTGGGCTCGTCGGCGATGAGGATCTTGGGACGGCAGGCCAGAGCCATGGCGATCATGACGCGCTGACGCATACCGCCGGACAGCTGGTGGGGATACTGCTTGATGACGGCTTCGGGGTTGGGGATCTGCACGTCGTACAGCATCTTCAGCGCCTGCTCATGGGCTTCTTTCTTGCTCATGCCCTGATGGATGATGAAGGGCTCAGACAGCTGACGATCCACGGTAAAGACCGGGTTCAGAGAGGTCATGGGCTCCTGGAAAATAACAGAAATGGCGTTGCCGCGGAGGGCGTACATCTCGTCCATGGACAGGGTGGTCAGTTCCTTGCCCTCGAACTGGATGGAGCCGGAGTCGATGTAGCCGTTGCCGTCCAGCAGACGCAGGATGGACATGGCGGAAACCGACTTACCGGAGCCGGACTCACCAACGATACCGATGGTCTTGCCGGCCTCCAGGGAATAGGACACATCGTTTACGGCCTTGACGATGCCCTTTTTGGTTTTGAAAAAGGTCTTCAGGTTCTTGATTTCAAGTAACGGCATGTCTTTCCCTCCTTACTTATCCACATTGGACTTGGGGTCCAGAACGTCACGCAGGGCGTCGCCCACGATGTTGATGCAGATGGTGGTGACCGCCAGGAAAATAGCGGTGAACAGCCACTGCCACCAATAGGCGTTGATGATGGTGGCGTTGTTGGCGCCGTTCAGCATGTTGCCCCAGGTGGGACGGGGATACTGAACGCCGAAGCCCAGATAGGACAGAGAGGACTCGGTCAGCATACAGGTACCGAAGTCCAGCATCAGAGACACCAGAATAACAGACATGACGTTGGGCAGGATGTGCTTGAAGGCGATGACGCTTTCCTTGACACCCATGGCCTTGGCGGCGGTGACGTACTCGCTCTCGCGGGCAACCAGCACCTGACCGCGCACCAGACGGGCCAGACCGGGCCAGGTCAGCACGCCCAGAATGCACATGATGATGAAGATTCGGGTGGTCTCACTCAAAGTCATACTGCCCATGATGGCAGACAGAATCATAGCGAAGGGCAGGAAGGGGATGGCGTTGAAGATCTCGGCCACGCGCATCAGCAGGATGTCCACCTTGCCGCCGAAATAACCGGCAACGCAGCCCACGAAGATGCCGATCAGAGAAGAGATGATAACGGCCACGGCACCGACGGTCATTGTCATCTTACCGCCGTTGATGATACGCTGGAAGATGTCAGCACCGGAAGTATCGGTACCGAACAGGTAGCCCTTCAGACCCCACTTGGCGATCAGATTGCCGCTGTCGTTGGTGGTGTAAGTCTGGAAAGCGCCGCCGTACAGCTTGG
>JAFZEB010000035.1 GCA_017560855.1 Ruminiclostridium sp. | reverse complement strand
TGTGGAAGGCATAAGTTCAAGTACCATGAGATCCGCACCCTTTGGTGCGGATCTTTTTTAACTTTTTACCACCCTCGTTGCATATGCAACATACTATTTCAGACAAAAACAGTACAATATATCCATCCAAACATTCTGTGAAAAGAAATGAGGTTGAATCTGATGAAAAAAATCTTTGCTTTGATGCTGTCCCTGGTGATGGTCTTTACCCTGTGTGCCTGCGGCGGCAGCACCACTGAGGAAGCTCCCGAGGATACCGCCTTTGAAGGCACCACCATCCGCATCGGCGGTCTGAAGGGCCCCACCTCCATGGGTATGGTGAAAATGCTCTCTGATGGCCAGGCCGGCCAGACCGTAAACACCTACGAATTCACCATGGCAGGCTCTGCCGATGAGCTTACCCCCAAGCTCCTTCAGGGTGAGCTGGATATTCTGGCTGTCCCTGTGAACCTGGGCGCCATCCTCCACAACAACTCTGACGGCGCCGTGCAGATGCTGGCCGTCAACACCCTGGGCGTTATCTACATGGTGGAAAAGGGCGGCGAGACCGTCACCGACTGGGAGAGCCTGAAGGGCCAGACCATCTACGCCACCGGCAAGGGTTCCACCCCTGAGTACGCCCTGAACTTCCTGCTGGAACAGTACGGTCTGGAAGAGGGTGACGTGACCGTGGAATGGAAGAGCGAGCCCTCCGAAGTAGTGGCCCAGATGGCTGCACAGGATCACGTGATCGCCATGCTGCCCCAGCCCTTCGTCACCGTGGCCCAGGGCAAGTTCCCCGACCTGAAGATCGCACTGAGCCTCACCGAGTCCTGGGATGCCCTGGACAACGGCAGCCAGTTTATCACCGCAGGTCTCATTGTCCGCACCCAGTTTGCCCAGGAAAATCCTGAGGCTCTGGCCGCTTTCCTGGAAGAATACGCCGCTTCCACCCAGTTCATCAACGAGAATGTGGCAGAAGGCGCTCAGCTGGTGGGCGAATTCGGCATCGTGGAAGCTGCCGTGGCAGAAAAGGCCATCCCCTACTGCAACATCGTGTGCATCAGCGGCAGCGAGATGATGGACATGACCACCGGATATCTCCAGACTCTGTTTGACCAGAATCCCCAGGCTGTGGGCGGTCAGATGCCTGGCGAAGAATTCTTCTATATTGCTGAGTGATATCCCTCCGTGAAAGTTTAACCCTTTATGATGACCAAGAACTTGACCAGGAGCGGTTGCCCTGGTCAAGTTTTCCTATTACCACCTGAGGAGGTGCCCTCTATGACCATAAACACAAGACAGGAGATCCAGGAAATCCTGAACATGCCGGAAGAGGTCTTCTGGAAAGACGTGGCCCCTGCCGCCCGGAAAACAGCCCGGGATCAATTCGGTGACAACCTGATGGTCACCGCCATGCTGGCCTACAGCAACATCTGCAAGAACCAGTGCCTCTACTGCGGCATGCGGGCAGGCAACCAGATCCCCCGGTACCGCATTCCTCCGGCTGAGATCCTGGATCTGAGCAAACGGGCCAGAGCAGACGGTCTCAGCCGTATGTTCCTCATCGCCGGAGAAGACAAAAACTACGGCTTTGACAACCTCCTGTCCCTGGTGTCCGGCTTAAAGGAGCAGGGCTTCAACCTGTCCCTGGCCGCAGGGGAACTGGAAAAGCATCAGTATCAGGCCCTGTACGAGGCCGGTGTGGAAGAATATGTCCTGAAATTTGAGATGTCTGACCCCAAAAGCTTCAACCGCATGAACCCCTCCACCGACTTCCACGCCCGCATGGAGCGGGCCCGCTGGATCAAGGAGATCGGCATGAAACTGGGCTCCGGCAACATTGTGGACTGGCCCGGCCAGACCCAGGAGGAGTTGGTCCAGGACATCCTGCTCATGAAAGAGCTGGACATCAGCTGGGCACCCAACATCCCCTTCCTCCCTGCCATGGGTACCCCGCTGGCCGGGGAAAAACGTGGGGACTTCCTGACAAACTTCAAGGAGATCGCCATCCTGCGGCTGATGATGCCCCATATCAAGATCACGGCCCAGCAGCCGGGATATGACGGCAAGGGGGGCCTGTCCAACAGCCAGGGCAATCTGGATGCCATCGCCTGCGGTGCCAACCTGCTCTTCTGCGACCTGCTCCCCGATGCCAAGGCCAATGATTTCCGCCCCGTTGACGGCAGAAATGTCAGCGGCATGAAGCACTGTGAAGATGTGGCCGAACTGACCGGCCTGACCTTAGACTTATAACAAGGAGGACAGCCTATGACCAACCAATCCACCCCCAGAGGCAACCGCCTCCACATTGGACTCTTCGGCAACCGAAACGCCGGAAAGTCCTCCCTCATCAACGCTCTCACCGGTCAGGAGATCTCCCTGGTCTCCCCCGTGGCCGGCACCACCACCGACCCGGTGTACAAGTCCTTTGAGCTCATCGGCGTGGGCCCCGTGGTCTTCGTGGACACCGCCGGTCTGGATGACGGCGGCGAACTGGGCCAGCTTCGGGTGGAAAAGACCCGACAGGCCCTGGAAAAGACCGATCTGGCCATTCTGGTCCTCACTGACGCTCCCGATACCCAGGAACTGAACTGGCTGGAAGCTATCAAAGAAAAGAAGATCCCCACTCTGGTCCTGTTGAACAAGGCAGACCTGTTGGAAGACCCTGCGTCCACGGCCCAGGCCATTTCCACCCAGATCGACCTTCCTGTGATGGCATGCAGTGCCCAGACGGGCCAGAACATCCCCGAACTTCTTCAGGCCATCATGAAGCTGGTCCCCGATGACTTCTGGGATCGGACCCTGTTGGGTGACATGGTGGGCCCCGGCGACCTGGTCCTGCTGGTGATGCCCCAGGACACCGAGGCTCCCAAGGGGCGCCTCATCCTGCCCCAGGTCCAGACCACCCGGGAACTGCTGGACAAGAAGTGTACCGTGGTGAGCACCACCACCGACTGCCTGTCCAACACCCTGGCAGCCCTGGCCCATCCCCCCAAGCTCATCATCACCGATGCCAACTCCTTCCCCCAGGTCTGGGCCCAGAAGCCCCCGGAGAGCATCCTGACGGCCTTCACCATCCTCTTTGCAGGCTACAAGGGTGATATCCGTACCTTCCTGGAGGGGGCCAGCGCCATCGAGGCCCTGACGGAGAACTCCCGTGTCCTCATTGCCGAGGCCTGCTCCCACACCCACAACGAGGAGGACATTGGCCGTAAGAAGGTTCCCGCCCTTCTGCGGAAGAAGGCCGGAGAGGGTCTGGCCATTGACCATGTACAGGGCAACGACTTCCCCCAGGACCTCTCCCCCTATGACCTGGTCATCCACTGTGGTGCCTGCATGTTCAACCGCCGTCACGTCATGGGCCGCATCGCCCAGGCTGACCGGCAGAAAGTGCCAATCACCAACTACGGCATCGTCCTGGCCGCCCTGTCCGGGATCCTGGACCAGGTGGCCATTCCTGAATGACAAAAAATGCGTGCTGCAAAATTTGCAGCACGCATTTTTTATTTAGAATCGGAAATAGATGAAGGGGTTGTACACCGAGCTGACGATGCAGACGATGCAGGTCAGGAAGAGGATACCATAGAGGGCATCGTACACCAGGGCCCACACAGGGCCTTCCTTCCGGGGGAGCTTGGGGAAGACCGGGAAGGACAGCAGGAAGCAGACAGGCAGGTACAGCAGGCCATAGAGCACAGCAGAGTCGGTGGCCAGGACCTGTGCCAGACTGGTGGGCTGCCAGAGGAACATGGTGTGGAGGGCGTGGGACAGCTGGGAGAAGTCCACCAGATTAAACAGGACCCAGCCCAGGTTTACCACCAGGAAGGCGTAGAGCCAGCGGATGACCACCGGGAGCCTATCCAGAACCTTGCCCAGGACAAACTTTTCCAGCACCAGCAGGGCGGCATAGTACAGGCCCCACAGGATGAAGTTCCACTCGGCACCGTGCCAGAAGCCCGTCAGGCCCCAGACCACCAGGATGTTCCGCACCCACTTGGCCTTGCTCACCCGACTGCCGCCGAGGGGGATGTACACATAGTCCCGGAACCAGGAGGACAGGGAGATGTGCCATCTGCGCCAGAATTCCGTGGCGGACTTGGATACATAAGGATAGTTGAAGTTCTCCAGGAAGTGGAAACCAAACATCCGGCCCAGGCCGATGGCCATATCACTGTAGCCGGAGAAGTCAAAGTAGATCTGCATGGTGTAGGCAAAAGCGGCCAGCCAGTACATAGAGGTACCATACACCTCAGGATTGCCGTTGTAGATGATCTCCGCAATGGCAGCGGCGTTGTTGGCCAGTAGGACCTTCTTGGCCAGACCCAGGATGAATCGCTTAAGACCAACCTCCACGTCCTCCCAGGACTCCTTCCGGTGCAAAATCTCCTCCTCAATGGTGCTGTACCGGACGATGGGACCGGCAATGAGCTGGGGGAAGAAGCTCACGTACAGGAGCAGGTGGAAAAAGTTCCGCTGGAGGGCCACACGACCAAAGTACAGGTCGATAACGTAGGAAAGGATCTGGAAGGTGTAGAAGCTGATGCCGATGGGCAGGGCGATCTGGCGGATCTCCTTATCCATGGAGAACAGACCGGAAATATTGTCCCAGAAGAAGTTGGTGTACTTGAAGACCAGCAGGTTCAGGACGATGAGGACCACCGCCGTCAGGAAGATGGCTTTTCTCTTTTTGCCCTGGCTGGCCGTCATGCCCAGACCGGCCAGGTAGGCAATCACCGAAGCCAGAACCATCATCACCACATACTTGGGTTCTCCCCAAGCATAGAAGAAGAGGGACAGAACCAGAAGCAGGCCGTTTCGCCAGGTGCGGTTGTTCCAGATATAG
>JAFZEB010000034.1 GCA_017560855.1 Ruminiclostridium sp. | reverse complement strand
CCCTCAAGGCATCGCCTTGAGGGGGTTTTGTCTGTCGAAAAAGGCAAGCCTTTTTCGACATGGGGGCTGCAGCCTGCTGCATCGCATAAATTGTGCACCTGCGGCACACAATTTCCACGTTTGCAGGCTGAGAAGTGTTTTTGGGCACGCACATGTCGCGCTCAAAAACCTACTTGGCCTTATTTCGCCGTTGCGACGGCGAAACTCTACGAGGTGTTTTAGCACTCTGAGCCCCCTCAAGGCATCGCCTTGAGGGGGTTTCTTTCTTGACAAACTTCTTCCCGAGGGCTACTATTTCTTTTGGAAAGAAACCATTTGGAAAGGGGACTGGTGCCATGCACCTGAGTCTGTTTCATATCATCGGCCTTTTGGCCACGGTCCTTCTCATTATATATATCGGCGTCTACTCCGGCCGGAAGGTCAAGTCGGCGGCCGACTTCGCCAGCGGCGGCAGCAAGGCCGGGGCCTGGATCGTCTGCGGGGCCATCATGGGCACCCTGGTCAGCGGCCAGGCCACCATCGGCACCGCCCAGCTGGCCTTTTCCTACGGCCTGTCCGCCTGGTGGTTCACCCTGGGTTCGGGCATCGGCTGCCTGATCCTGGCTTTGGGCTTTGCCGTCTCTTACCGGGAGAGCGGCTGCTCCACTCTTTTGCAGATCGTCTCCAGGGAGTACGGGGGTCACGCCGAACGGCTGGGCAGCATCTTCTGCTCCATCGGCATCTTCATCAGCGTGGTGGCCCAGGTCCTGTCTGCCACGGCCCTCCTCATCACCATCACTCCCATGAGCCATCTCACCGCCGCCGTCTTCTCCATCGCCCTCATGGCGGTCTATGTGATCTTCGGCGGCATGTGGGGAGCTGGTCTGGGGGGCGTGGCCAAGCTGATCCTCCTCTATGCCGCTTCCATCCTGGGCGGCGTCCTGGTCTTCGGCCTGTCCGGGGGACTGGGGGGCCTCATGGACAGCCTTCGGTCCCTTCTGGAGGGGACTACCCTGGGTGCCCTGAACGGCCTCACCGACGAGGTGGGCATTGGGGAGCGGTACACCTCCCTGGTTGCTCGGGGCGTCTCCAAGGACATCGGCTCCTGCCTGTCTCTTCTGCTGGGTGTTCTCTCAACCCAGACCTACGCCCAGGCCATCTGGTCGGGCAAGACCCACCGGGAGGCCAAGAAGGGAGCCCTTCTCAGCGCCTTCCTCATCCCCCCCATCGGCATCGCCTGTATCCTCATTGGCCTGTACATGCGGGGCCACTGCATCACCGCTGACGAGGTAGTCGCCCTGACGGCGGCGGGGCAGGCCATCCCGGAAGGGCTCATCCGTCTGGAGTCCACCTCCCAGGTTTTCCCCATGTTCGTGGTGCACTGCATGCCCGATCTGGTGGGCGGCATCGTCCTGGGTACCCTGTTTATCACTGTTGTCGGCGGCGGCTCCGGTCTGGCACTGGGCATGGCCTCCATTCTGGTCACCGATATCTTCCAGCCCCGGTGGCCTCAGATCAAGGAGTCCGGCAAGACCCTGCTGGTCTCTCGGTCCACTATCATGGTCATCCTGGTGATCGCCGCCGGTGTGGCCGTCCTGGTCCCGGGGGCCATGATCAACGACTTCGGCTTCCTGTCCATGGGCCTTCGTGGGGCTGTGGTCTTCCTGCCTATGTGCGGCGGCCTGTGGCTCAAGGGAAAGATCCCCAGCCGGTTCGCCCTGGCCTCCATCATCGGCGGTCCTCTGGCCGTTCTGGCGGGCAAATTCCTGGCCCTGCCCTTTGACCCCCTCTTCCTGGGCATGGCGGTCTGCCTGGTCATCATGGCAGCCGGTCTGGTCCGGGGGAAACAGTCCTGAGAAAAGGAGGCGACCTCTGTGCTGGGTGCTCTCATCGGAGATATCATAGGCTCCGTCTACGAATGGAACAATTATAAGGGGAAGGATTTTCCCCTCCTTCAGCCCGATTGCCGTATGACCGATGACAGCGTCATGACGGCGGCGGTGGCCTCTGCCATCCTCGCCAGCGGGGGAGAGGACCTGGATGGCTTTCGCCGGATCCTGGTAGAGGAAATGCAGAGACTGGGCCGACAGTATCCCAAGGCTGGGTACGGCCGTCGTTTTGAGAATTGGCTTAAGACCCGGAACCCGGAACCCTACCACAGTTTTGGCAACGGCAGCGGCATGCGGGTGTCTCCTGTGGCCTGGGCGGCAAGCTCCCTGGAGGACTGTCTGGCCCTGGCGGAGGCCTCTGCCCAGGTCACCCACGACCACCCCGACGGCATTGCCGGGGCCTGTACCGTGGCAGGAGCTGTCTACCTGGCCCGGACCGGAGGGGGGAAGGAGGCCATCCGAGCTTTTGTGGAGACCTATTATCCCCTGGATTTCACCCTGGACGATATCCGGGCACACTACGCTTTCGATGTCTCCTGCGCCGGGAGTGTTCCCCAGGCCATGGAGGCCTTTCTGGAGAGTGAGAGCTTCG
This sequence comes from Ruminiclostridium sp., assembly GCA_017560855.1. Lineage (GTDB taxonomy): Bacteria > Bacillota > Clostridia > Oscillospirales > Oscillospiraceae > Evtepia. The sequence continues at coordinate 8,395 of JAFZEB010000034.1, read as the reverse complement.
AGGATGCCATCCGAAACGCCATCTCCATCGGGGGAGACAGCGACACCATCGCCTGTATGACCGGGACGGTGGCCGAGGCTTTTTACGGGATCCCGGATGCGATTCGGGCCCAGGTCCTGCCCTTTGTGACCGGGGAAGTCCGGGATATCTATGACCGATTTTCTGTACGTTATCTGGGAGGATGAACCATGAAAAACACTACCTTATGTTATATCCAGCGGAAGGGGCAGTACCTGATGCTCCACCGGGTGAAAAAGAAGAACGATGTGAACCAGGATAAGTGGGTGGGCATCGGCGGTAAGTTTGAGGACAAGGAGAGTCCCGAGGACTGCCTCCTGCGGGAGGTCTTTGAGGAGACCGGCCTGACCCTGACCCGCTACGCCTACCGGGGTCTGGTGACCTTTGTCTCCGACCAGTGGGAGACCGAATACATGCATCTGTTCACCGCCGACGAATTCCAGGGGGAGATTGGCCCCTGCGACGAGGGCAACCTGGAGTGGGTGGACAAGGACAAGGTGAAGGACCTGCCCATCTGGGTGGGGGACAAGATCTTCCTGGATCTGCTGACCCAGGAGATCCCCTTCTTCTCTTTGAAATTGGCCTATGAAGGGGAGACCCTGGTTCAGGCCGTGCTGAATGGTCAGGTTATTTCCACCGAAGTGTAACAACGAAAAAACCCGCCCAATGGGCGGGTTTTCTGCGTTATTTCAGCAATTCTTCGATCTGAGACTCTCCGTACAGGGTAAGGCCCAGTTCTTTCAAAGCTTTGGCAGTGAGACCGTCCCCTTCCACCAGGGTCTTGGTGAAGGTGCCGTCATAGACCTGCCCGCAGCCGCAGGAGGGGCTGCGCTCCTTCAGTAGGGCGGCGGTGCAGCCGGTGACCTTTGCCAGCTTGGCCACCTCCTCCGCACCTCGGGCGAACTCCACGGTGACCTCCCAGCCCTCCTTGTTCACCACTCGGCCGTCTCGGATCTCTGCCGGGATTCTGGGGGTGGGCAGGCCGCCGAAGACCTCGGCGCAGGCGGGGATACATTCATGGCGGGCCAGAAGCTCTGTCAGCTGGGGCAGTTCATTGCTCTTGCCGTCATACCGGCAGCCCACACCCATGAGGCAGGCGCTGACCAGAAGCTTCATTTCAGCCGGGCCTCCCAGTCGGCTTCCTTGAAGCCCACCAGAACGGTGTCCTCGGTGACCACCAGGGGGCGCTTGACTAGCATACCATCGGAAGCCAGCAGGGCGAACTGCTCCTCCTCAGGCATGTCCTTCAGTTTCTGGGACAGCTCCATGGACCGGTACAGCTGGCCGCTGGTGTTGAAGAACTTCTTCAGGGGCAGGCCGCTCCGGGCGTGCCAGTCCTTCAGCTCCTCCAGGGTGGGGTTTTCCTCTTTGATGTCACGGAAAGTGTAGCCCACCTGGTTTTCATCCAGCCACTTCTGGGCTTTCTTGCAGGTGGTGCAGCGGGGATAGCAGACAAACAGCATGGTGTGTACCTCCTTGATTTCTTCTTTGGAACTATCATAAAGGAGGAAGGGGAGAATTGCAATCCCTTTCCCTTCGTGATAGAATAGGATATCTATGGAAAGGGGGAACGCCCCGTGAAGAAAAAATGCATCGCTCTGGTCTGCGCCCTGGTTCTGGTGCTTACCCTGCTGCCGGGGAAGGCTTCGGCCTCCGGGCTGTTTTTCCTGGGTCTGAACGATTCCCTGATGCCCCAATCCGGCCAGCTCACCCCCATTCAGTCGGGGGGGTGGGTGTATGTCCCGGCTACGGTGTTCAACAACCGGGTCACCGGCGTCAACTTTGGCGTGTACTACGGTTTTACCGACAACAACGAGAGCATGATCTTCTATAATCTCTCCGGCAAAAAGATGACCTTTAATCTGATGGACGGAACGGCCACAGCTGACGGCTCTGCCCCGCCAGTCCCCTCCAAGGTCATCGTTCGAGGGGGTGCCTACTACGTGCCGGCCTATGCCATCTGCCGGTATTTCGGTCTGACCTACTCCTTTGAGACCACGGAGTACGGCCCCTTCCTGCGGATCAAGGACGGCAGGGCGGTTCTCCATGACTCTCTGTTTATCAACTCCTGCGAGTCCACCATGCGCAGCCGATACAATGCCTACCAGCAGAGCATCGCTCCGCCGGAGGAAGTGGTGAAGCCTGCCCAGCCGGAAAAGCCTGCCCCCAAGTTCTCCCTGTATCTGGGGGTGCGGGGGGCTGCCGGGAGCGACCTGACCGCCCTCTTCAACGGCCTGGCCAATGTCCGGGCCTCTGCTGTGGTCTTCTTCCCGGCAGAGTCCGTGGCTGACTGTGCCGACCAGATCCGTCAGGCCGCCGGTCGGGGACACCGGGTGGGCCTGATCCCCAGCGGGGACACCCCGGAAGCCCGACTGAAAAGCGTCCGGGCCGGAGCCGATCTGGTGGAGAAGATCATCCGCCAGGAGTTCTGGTTCGTTCTGGGCGGTGACCAGGAGCTTGCCGATGCTGGCTACCTGTGCTGGTCTGCCGGGTACAACACGGCGGCTTCCGGCACGGCCACCCAGCTCTATGACGGCATGGTGAAGTACGGGGAAAACCGGAAGAACGTCCGTATCCTTCTCGATGGCCGGGCCAGCGGAGCCAACCTGTCCGGTGCCCTGCGGCAGCTCCACCAGGACGGAGACACCTTCCTGGTTCCCCGGGAGACGAGATATTGATCCGTGTGTAAGTTTGAGTGAATATTCTGCACAGAAACACCTGCTTTTTAGCGGGTGTTTCTTGTCAATGTCACGAAAAAGACTTTTTGCAGAAAAGATTGCAAAAAAGACTTGCATTATTCCTCTGGTGTGATATTATGTTAGTGCTTTAGTACGATAGAGTATTGAACCAACTCTACCAGATTTATATTAGGAGTGTTAAAATTATGAAGAAGTATCTTGCTCTGATTCTGGCTCTGGCAATGAGCTGCTCCCTGCTGACCGCTTGCGGCGGCGGCGAGACCGAACCCGCAGAAGACACCACCGAAGAGACCGCTCTGGTCTACGCTGTTGAGGCTGGCTCCGCTGGCGAAGCAACCGCAGCTGAGAACGGCTTTGAGTACAACTCCGTGGCTTCCCAGGCTGACGCTCTGATGGAAGTGGCTTCCGGCACCTCCGATGCTGCGATCATCGACCTGCTGATGGCAGGCGCTATGATCGGCGAAGGCACCAGCTATCCCGACATGGTCACCGGCGAAGAGCTGACCACCGAAGAGTACGGCGCAGGCTGCCGTGTCGACTCCGACCTGACGGCTTACATCAACTGGGTCATGGCTGAGGCTTATGCTGACGGCACCATGCAGACCATCGCTGAGACCTACGGCGTCCAGGCTGCTCTGGTGGAGCAGGCTGCTATGGAAGAGCCCGAGATCGCTGCTGACGGCGACATCGCTTACATCCAGGACAAGGGCGTTCTGGTGGTTGGCATCACCGACTTCGCTCCCATGGACTACAAGGACGAGAACGGCGAGTGGATCGGCTTCGACGCTGACATGGCTCGACTGGTCGCTGAGAAGCTGGGCGTTGAGATCCAGTTCGTGGAGATCGACTGGGACACCAAGATCATGGAGCTGGATTCCAAGAGCATTGACGTGGTCTGGAACGGCATGACCCTGACTGCAGAAGTCACCGCAGCTATGAACTGCACCAACGCTTACTGCAACAACGCACAGGTCGTCGTCCTGCCCGCAGCAGAATAAGTAAGAATCCTGAGACTATCGTCTTTCCTTTTTCAGAAACAAGCCAAAGGCAGAGAGTGACCCTCTCTGCCTTTGACTGGCGTATAGAGACATTGAGAGAAACACACACGAGGAGTGTCCACCATGCTTTGGAACGTTACAACCACCCTGCTCGGCGGTCTTGCCACCACCGTTGAGATCTTCTTTCTGACCCTGCTGTTTGCCTTGCCTCTGGGTCTGATCATCGCCTTTGGCACCATGACCAAATTCACCCCTGTCCGCTGGCTGTGCAACGCCCTGGTTTGGGTCGTTCGAGGCACTCCTCTGATGCTTCAGCTCATCGGCTTCTTCTATATTCCCGGTATCCTGGGCCTGCACATCTGGCCCGGCGGTGATCCCGGCCGTATGATGGCAACGGTCGTTGCCTTCTCCCTGAACTACGCCTGCTACTTCTCCGTCATCTACCGGGGCGGTATCCAGGGCGTGCCTGTGGGTCAGCGGGAGGCCGGTGAGGTCCTGGGTATGACCAAGAGCCAGATCTTCTTCAAGATCACCCTCATGCAGATGATCAAGCGCATCGTGCCCCCCATGTCCAACGAGATCATCACCCTGGTCAAGGATACCTCCCTGGCCCGTATCATTGCCGTCTACGAGCTGACCTTCACCGGCTTCTCCTTCATGAAGTCTGCCGGTCTGGTCTGGCCCCTGTTCTACACCGGCGTGTTCTACCTGCTCTTCGTGGGCATCCTGACCATCTTCTTCAACTACTTAGAGCGCAAGCTCGACTACTTCAGATAAGGAGGAACCACCATGACCGTCTTAGAAGCAAAGCATATTGAAAAGCATTTTGGTTCCGTCCGGGTTCTGGAGGACATCAGCTTTTCCCTGGAGGAGGGCCAGGTCCTGGCTATCATCGGCTCCTCCGGCAGCGGTAAGACCACCCTGCTGCGCTGCCTGAACTTCCTGGAGACCCCCGACCAGGGCACCATCACCGTCAAGGACGAGCTCCTGTTTGACGCCGCAGACCCCGCCACCCAGCGGGAGAGTGAGATCCGCCGCAAGCGTCTCCACTTTGGTCTGGTCTTCCAGGACTTCAACCTCTTCCCCCAGTACACCGCTCTGCAGAACGTCACCCTGGCCCGGGAGCTCATGGCCAAGAATGAGAAGACCGGAGAGAGCCTGGAGGACATCCGGGCCGAGGGCAAGGAACTGCTGGCCATGATGGGTCTGAAGGACCGTATGAGCAACTACCCCCACCAGCTTTCCGGCGGCCAGAAGCAGCGTGTGGCCATCGCCCGCGCCCTGGCCATGAAGCCCTCCATCCTCTGCTTTGACGAGCCCACCTCCGCCCTGGACCCCGAGCTCACCGGCGAGGTGCTGAAGGTCATCCGCAGCCTGGCCGACCAGGACCGCACCATGATCATCGTCACCCACGAGATGGAGTTCGCCCGGGACGTGGCCGACAAGGTCATGTTCATGGACGGCGGCGTGGTGGTGGAAGAAGGCACCCCCGCCGAGGTTTTCGGCAACCCCAAGCACCCCAGAACCCGCCAGTTCCTGGACAAGTTCAGTGGATAAACAACGAAAGCCCTCCGAAAGGAGGGCTTTTTGCGTGTATCGGTTGGTTATGGAACACCCTTGTAGGGGCCGATGACCACATCGGCCCTGATTTAACGGCGGCCTGCGCCGCCTGCAAGAGGCCTTGAGTTCGCCAACGATATCCGAACAACGAAAAAAGAGGAGTACCACCTAAGTAGTACTCCTCTGGTCCGAGTGTTGAGATTCGAACTCAAGGCCTCTTGAACCCCATTCAAGCGCGATACCAAACTTCGCCACACCCGGATATTCACTTCGCTGTCAGACAGCTTAGTTATAATACCACGGGTATCCCGGTTTTGCAACCCTTTTATGCAAAAATATTGCACAAATAGGAGGTGGTTCGATTGGTGAAAAGTGCCATAGTTAAACGACCCCGGCCAGGATGACCTTTTCCACCACGATTTGGGACCAGGTTTCCAGGTAGGGGAGAGCTTCCTGCAGCTCCTGGACGGTGGCCCAGCTGCCGGACATCTTCTCGGTCTCCCGGACGGTCACCTCACCCTCAGCCTCCAGCAGGCAGACCAGAGCGGCGTGGTAGTCGCTGACCCCGCCGTTGTTCTCGTTGAGGAAGCCCACGGCGGTCAGAGAGACTACGTTCTCCACGGCCACCTCCTCGTCCAGCTCCCGAAGGAGTCCGGCCTCCAGGGGGTCCTCAGCGGTCTCCTCAGTGGGGTTGATGTGGCCGCCCACACCCAGGGAGAGCTTGTCGTGGAGACGGGCCTCGGTCTGCTTCTTCAGCCGCCGCAGGAGGAAGTACTTGCCCTCCTGACGGACGATCACATAGGGGATGATCTGCTTGACCGTGTCGTCATACTCTGCTTTCTCCCGCTCCATAAAGAAGTGGTGTTCCAGGATGAAGCGGCGGATGGTCTCCATATTTTCCGTGGTGAAGGGGGCAGGGGGGAGGAGGGCCTCCAGTTCCTTCCGGTCTACCACCAGTACGTGTTCCATCGTATTCCCTCTTTTCTAAGATTTCTTGGCTCCATTGTACCAGATTTTTTTCCATAGAAAAACCCCGAAGTTCGAAAGAACTTCGGGGTTTGAAACTTACTGATCGACTTTGCGCTCGGGGATGACGAAGATGAACAGCAGAGAGCTGAGCAGCAGCAGGAAGGGGTAGAACAGGTTGGGGATCACGTCGAAGGCGTTGATCTCGTAACCCAGCTCAGCAGCGGCAGACAGTGCCACCAGCATCTGTGCGCCGTAGGGGATGATGCCCTGGAAGACGCAGGAGAAGGTGTCCAGGATGGAAGCGGTCTTTCTGGGGGAGATGCCGTAGGTCTCGGACATTTCCTTGGCGATGGGGTTTGCCATGACGATAGCCACGGTGTTGTTTGCGGTGGCGATGTCCATAGCGCCAACCAGCAGGCCCATACCCAGCTGGCCGCCCTTCTTGCCCTTGAAGACCTTCTTGATGCCGTAGAGCAGAGCGTCGAAGCCGCCGTACTCACGGATCAGGGCGCAGATGGCAGCAACCAGGATGGCCACCATGGTGGTCTCGAACATACCGGCTGCGCCTGCACCCATGCTTGCCAGCAGGTCGGTGGGAGCGGTTGCGCCGGTGGCCAACATAATGATGGCACCGGAGATAATGCCCACCAGCAGGACACGGAAGACGCTGACACCGGCGATACCGCCGGCCAGGACCAGGATGTAGGGGATGATCTGGATCAGGTTGTACTCCTGGATGACGGGGGTAGCAGCCTGGTTCATGGAGACCATCAGGATGATCACCAGGGAGACGATGGCGGCGGGCAGTGCAATGCCGAAGTTCACGCGGAACTTCTCCTGCATCTTAACGCCCTGGCCGTTACAGGCGGCGATGGTGGTGTCAGAGATGAAGGACAGGTTGTCGCCGAACATGGCGCCGCCCATGACGGAAGCCACGCACAGGGGGATGGAGAAGCCGGAAGCATCGCCCACAGCCAGAGCAATGGGAGTGATCAGGGTGATGGTGCCCACGGAAGTGCCCATAGCCAGGGAGACGAAGCAGGCGACCACGAAGAGGACGGCCACGGCATACTGGGCGGGGATGACGGACAGCAGCCAGTAAGCCACGCTCTCAGCGCTGCTGCGGCCCACGACGCCCACGAAGATGCCGGCGGTCATGAAGATGAGGATCATGATCATGATGTTTTTGTCGCCTACGCCTTTGCCCATGAGTTCCAGCTTCTTGTCCATGTTGACACGGCCGTTCTGGATGCAGGCCACCATCAGGGCCAGCAGGAAGACCACCACGATGGGGATGCTGTAGAAGCCCATGGGGATCTTCAGGACGTACTCGAAGAGGATGCCCAGGCCCAGGTAGAACACCAGGAACACGCCGATGGGCAGCAGGGCAATGGGATTGCCTTTATTCATTTGTTTCTAACCTCCAATTCCGGTCAGGCGGGTGTGTGTGAACACATTATTCTATATTGATGAAAACCGTCTGGCCTCCTAATAAACTCGCATCCTAGACCGTACACGAAAATGGAGGAAAAGTCAAGGTTTTTTACATATTATAAAATATGTTCTAAAGAACCCGGAGAAAAGGGGGAGAAAAAAGTGAAATTTGTGCTTGCATTTCGGGGTCCGACCTGCTAAAATGTCCTATGGTCTATGAATAAAGGGTGGTCCTCTGAGGGGCAGTCAAGGATGACTGCCGCACAAAACCTTTATGAACACCTGTATAATTAGGAGGAAAAAAGACTATGGATCTGATGAAGAGCTTTATCGAGAAGAACATGCCCGCTAAGGAAGCTCCCTCTGTTACCGTCGGTGACACCGTTCGTGTCCACCTGAAGGTCAAGGAAGGCAACCGTGAGCGTATCCAGGTGTTCGAGGGTACCGTCATTGCTAAGAAGCACGGCGGCATCAACGAGACCTTCACCGTCCGCCGCCTGTCCTATGGCGTCGGTGTTGAGAAGGTCTTCCCCCTGTACAGCCCTGTGATCGAGAAGGTCGAGACCGTCCGCAAGGGTAAGGTCCGCCGTGCTAAGCTGTACTATCTGCGCGGCCGCGTGGGTAAGGCTGCTAAGGTCAAGCAGAAGCTGTAATCTGGCACCACATATCAAGTATCCAAAGAAAGGGAACGCTTCGGCGTTCCCTTTCTTATTGTTT
>JAFZEB010000033.1 GCA_017560855.1 Ruminiclostridium sp. | reverse complement strand
GATGATCAAAAACACCCGGAACCCCAAGGCATCTGCCAACCAGGCTGTGCTTTACGGTGTGGCGGTCCACCGGACCACCCTGCGTGCCTTCCCCTCGGATACCCCCATCTGGGACGACCCCAAGGACCCGGACTTCGACTACCAGCACCTGGTGGGTCTGCGGGTGAACGAACCCATCGTGATCACCTCTGTCTCTGCCGACGGCAAGTACTATCTGGCCAAGAACATCTGCTGCTCCGGCTGGGTGCCCGCAGAGGATGTGGCCATCTGCCAGGACAAGGCAGAGTGGCTGTCTGCCTGGGACCTGGCCCCTGAGGATACCCTGGTGGTCTACGGCGACAAGGTCTACACCGAGAAGTCCAACTACAGCCCCGTCACCTCTCAGCTCCTGCTGACCATGGGCACCACCCTGGAGATCGCCCAGGTGGAGGACCCCAACGAGCTGGTGGACAACCGTGCCCCCTATCAGAACCACGTGGTGTGGATGCCCATTCGGAATGAGGACGGCAGCTACGCCAAGAAAAAGACCCTCATCTCTGAGCATGCCAAGGTCCAGGAGGGCTATCTGGACCTGAGCGGGGCCAACATCGCCTCGGTTGCCCTGGAGGCCCTGGGCAACGTCTACGGCTGGGGCGGCAGCCTTCTGTCCGAGGACTGCTCGGCCTACGTTCGCAACATCTACAAATGCTTCGGCCTGGAACTGGCCCGAAACACCACCTGGCAGCAGGCCCAGCCCATGGCCAAGGTGGACATGACCGGCATGTGCCTGGAGGAGCGGGAACGGGTCATGGAGGCCCTGCCTCTGGGTTCCGTCCTCTTCTTCAGCGGCCATGAGATGCTCTATCTGGGCAGCGAAAACGGGGAGGACTATGTGGTCAGCTCTGTGAGTAAGATCAAGATCCCCGGCCAGTCCGGCACCCAGCGTATCCGCAGTGTTATTCTGAACACTCTGGATATCCAGCGGGCCAACGGTCTGACCTGGCTGGAGGCCCTGACTGCAGCCAATGTCCCCTATTGGGGGCTGTTTGAGGGGGCAGAATACGACCTGCCTCAGCCCGCCTGGTACCACGACGGGGTGGCCTACTGCATCAAGAACAAGATCATGCAGCCCTATGAGGACGGCTACTTCCATCTGGACGGCAAGATCACCCGCGGTATGGCGGCCCAGATCCTCTACAACATGGAGGGCAAGCCTGCCGCAGAGGGAGAAAACTCCTTTGCAGATGTGGCGGAAGATGCCTGGTACCGGGATGCCGTGACCTGGGCGGTGGAAGCCGGCGTCATGACCGGCTACAGCGAGACCGAATTTGGTCCCGACGACTACCTCACCCGAGAGCAGCTGGCGGCCGTCCTGTACCGCCATGCGGTGTGGAGCGACCTTGATGTAAGTGTGGGCGAGGACACCAACCTTCTCAGCTACCGGGATGTGGACCGGGTCAGCCAGTGGGCTGTGGAGGCCATGCAGTGGGCGGTCGGCACCGGTATCCTGACGGGCAGCAATGGCTGCCTGATGCCTGATGGCCATGCAACCCGTGCTCAGTGCGCCGTGATCCTCATGCGTTACTGCCAGCTGGAAGCCTGATAAAAAGAAATGAAGAAAGCCCACAGACATCGTCTGTGGGCTTTCGTTATGCTTGTTATGCTTTGGGTTTACGGGGTTCCAGCTCATTCCAGAGGGTGAAGCCCAGGATGAGGACACCGCCCACCAGCTGGGTGACGGTCATGGCCTCTCCCAGGAGGAAGACGGAGACCAGCACGGCCACCAGGGGGTCCACATAGCTGAGGATGGAGGCCTCCTGGCCGGAGAGGTCCTTCAGGGCGGTGAAATACAGGCAGTAGCACACGCCGGTGTGGAAGAGGCCCACCACCAGCAGACAGACCCAGCCCTTGCCGTCCATGGATCCCAGATGGAAGCCGGAGGTGGCGGCCACATAGGGGATCAGGACGATGGCGGCGGCCAGGAACTGCAGGAAGGTCCGCTGGATGCCGGCCACACCCTGGATGAACTTGTTCAGCAGGACCACGGTGGCATAGAGGACGGCGGCGCCCAGGCCGAAGAGAACACCGATGTGGTCGGTACCGGCGCCGCTGGCCAGGTCGGTGATGCCGATGACCAGCACCAGGCCCAGGGTGGACATGACGAAGCAGAGGATCTGCTTGGGGGTGAGCTTTTCCTTAAAGAGGAAGGGACACACGGCGGTGACGATGACCGGTGCAAAGTAGTAGCTCAGGGTAGCCACGGAGACCGTGGTGTACTTATAGGCCTGGAACAGGAGGATCCAGTTAAAGCCCATGGCCACACCCGAGAGGAGCAGCAGGGGCAGTTCTTTTTTGATGGCACTGAGCTGGATAGACTGGCGGGTGAGCAGGAAGTAGCCCGACAGCAGAAGGATGGCAAGGATGGCTCGGTACAGGGCCAGTTCGCCGGAGGTGACGGAGATGTTTCGGACGAAGATAGACAGGGTACCGAAGGATGCCATGGCGATGATGATGGCCAGACGGGGATTTTTGAGGATGGACATGGGAAACCCTCCCGAGTTGACAGAATAATATCTCAGTATAGCGGATGATTTTTGTGGTGTCAATTCAGAGGAGGAAGTTTGCTGGTTTTGGGTATTCAACGACGAAAAAGGCAGGACCCAACTGCGGGTCCTGCCTTTTTCGGTTTGGGTCAATCATAATAGACACAGCGATAGGTGGGGCTTTGGGGATTGTCCAGTGTAACTGTCATCAGGGTCTCACCTGTGCTGAAATCGCAGACGGACATACAATCGGCATCTCGGATGGAGGCGCCCCAGCCAATCACGTATACTTCGTCATACAGATGCTGGGCAGAACCGCAGGCTTCGGAGTATTTATTCCCCAGGGAATAGGTGCGGAAGGCCTCCAGGGTCTTGGTGGTAGGGTCGATGCGGTAAGAAATTACCCGGGAGGAAGGGGACCCATTGCCGTTGTCAAAGAGGGTGATATAGTCGCCGTCAATGGAAGCGTAGTGCTGGCCGCTGGATTTCTGCCATTCGTGCAGACCGAACTCATCTCCGGGGCCGGACAGAGTCCACAGGATCTGGTCCCTGTCGGCGGTGCGGTCCAGGCCAAGAATGGCATGAATGTGGCGGAAGGAACACACCAGGCTGCCGTCGTCGGCGATCCGCATGGAGTTAAAATGGATGTAGTCAGGGCCATCGGTGAGCTGGTTGGCAAAGTCATCGGCGCCGATCATGCTTTCGGAGGCAACGGTAGTCAGCCCGTACAGCTCGGGGTAGTCGGTGCTGTTGAAGTCCCAGACCACCTGACCGTCTTTGACCTCCTGGAGGTAGGAGAAGATAACCTTTGTGCCGTCTTCATATCCGGGGATATTATAAACGGTATCCTTGATATACCCCGAGAGGATGTAGTGATCCAGATCGATCATAAGAAAATCGTGACCGTCAAGAGGGGCACCTTGCGCTACAACGTCAGATGCCTCGAAGGTGATCCGCTTGACCTCCTGAAAGTCTTTGTCCAGAATGACACGTTCGCCCGGAGAGTACCCCATCAGACCGTAGTTATCATAGGTGCCTGTTTCATCGTGGTAGCTGTAATAGATCTCGCCGTCCACTTCGTGCTTTTTGAAGTCCCAGAAGGAACCGAAACCGGAGGGCGCAGAGATGTCTTCGTGCTTGGACCAGACGATATTGCCTTTTCCATCAAGCATGATGAGATCTCGGGTATAGGGAAAGGAGAGATAAAAATTGCCAGTGAGATCGGTCTCGCCCTCTACAGTAAAGCCGGGAAGGCCGTCGTCGATCACAGGTTCCGCTGATTCAGTTTGGGTTCCGCAGGAGCAAAGGGGGACGATCGCAAGGGATACAGCCAAAAGACCCCTGAGAATTTTGTGGATTGATTTCATAAATTACCTCCTTTTTGTGCAGATTGTCTGATTTGTCTAAAAAATAGCTTTAATAGATAGGAATAGTGTACTATATTGTGGATGGGGTGTCAATCCATTGCATGTCCTGAGTTTGGGTCTTGTTCCTTCGCCCTATGGCCTTTGAGGAGCCGGGGGCCGAGCGTTATCAGATCCTTTTGGAGGGGCAGAGGATGGGGGAGAAATGAAGTTTGCCCCATTGGGGCAAATGAAGCAATGGCTGCGCCATTATGATGTGTTGTGCTGGCGCACAACATGAAGTGAAGTGTGCCCACCATGCCCGAAGGGCACTTCATGATGCGAAGTATCTCTTCATGGGCGAAGCCCCCTTCATGTGCCCGACAGGGCACACTTCATTGTCCGGTCACCGGCACCAAAAAGCCTGGAACCCACATGTGGGTTCCAGGCTTTTTGGTGCCGGTGACCGGACTCGAACCGGTACGCTGTTGCCAGCGGCGGATTTTGAGTCCGCTACGTCTACCAATTTCATCACACCGGCATATTCAAATCGGATTGATTATACAACAGGGGCGGCGCTAAGGCAAGGGTTTTTCTCCGGGATTTTTTATTTTGATATAGGAAAATCACGCCGGATGTGGTATGATACAATATTATGATGATACTATGGCGGCAGTATGGCCGCATGACGATAAAGAAAGGGGGAAAACCGACCCCATGGCCAGAAAGATCCTGGGGCTCCTGGCCCTGCTCATTGGCCTGACAGGCCTCTCCGGTTGTGTATTCAGCAGCGTGGAGGATATGTATGCCCTGCCCAAGTCCTCGGAGGCCTATGTGAACCTCCAGGCCAAGATCAATACAGAAAAAGGGAGTGCGGAGTATATTGCGCCCCTGAGCGGAGAGAACCGCCAGACCATCCAGCTGGTGGATGTGGACGGGGACGGGACCCAGGAGGCAGTGGCCTTCTTCCGGGATGCCCAGGCGGATGCCCCCCTGAGGATCGTGTTCTTCCGCCAGGATGAGGATGGGGAGTACCAGCCCTGGGCCCGCATCGAGGGCGTTGGCACCGAGATCGAGTCCATCGATTATCTGGAACTCTGCGAACCCCAGGGCTGTGAGATCCTGGTGAGCTGGCAGGTGAATGGTTCGGTTCGTGAACTGGTGGGCTACACCGTTAAGGATGGGCAGCCTGTGGAGATCCTGCGCACCGGCTACAACAGCTATCTGGCTGCCGACCTGGATCAGGATGGGCTGGAAGAATTGGTCCTGGCCCAGTCCGGGGGAGATGCCAAGACCGGATGGGAAGTGGAGTACTATGACGGTCTTCAGGGCCGCATGGAACTTCTCTCTGCTACCCCCCTGTCCCAGGGGGCCGAGGAACTCAACACCTGGACGGCGGGTATGCTGGCCGATGAGGTCCCTGCCCTCTTTGTGACCTCCACCTTTGGGGAGGCAGACCTGATCACCGACATCCTCTGTCTGGGAGAACAGGGGCTGGAGAACCTATCCCTGAGCGGCGGGGCCCACCAGAGTAAGGATACCTACCATTACTATGCCGGGGTCCACCCTGCGGACATGAATGGGGATGGCATCACCGAGGTCCCTGTGGCCCAGTCCATTCCTGCCTACGGGACTTCCACGGCCGGAGAGTTCTGGTGGCTCCACTGGATGGCGTACCAGTCCGACGGCACCGCAACCCAGGTCCTCACCACCTACCACAGCGGCGACGGCTGGTATCTGGAGATCCCTGACGAATGGACCGGGGCCTTCTCCATGTGCCGCCAGGAGAATTCCGCCACCGGTGTTCGGAATGTCCTGTTTGCCCAGGGTGTGGAACTGGCCGAAGAGGAAGAGGACGAAGGGGAGGATGAGGACAACCTCACCAACGCCGAGCCGGAGACCTTCCTGGTCATCTCCACCCTCATGGGGGCCGACCGGGGCGAGTTGGCCCAGCTGGGCAACCGGTTCACTCTGGCCTCGGACAGCACCACCATTTTCACCGGCGAGTTCTTCGATGGCTGGGACTGCGGCCTGGACGAAGAGACCCTTCGCCAGCGGTTCCATCAGAATGCCGGTACCTGGACGTACAGTCACTGACGGGAATCTTTTCCCGAACCCATAAACAAACCTGAAAGGAGCAGGACAATGAAAAAGATTCTGGTTCTGGAAGACGAGGCCAACATCCGCAGCTTCGTCGTCATCAACCTTAACCGTGCAGGTTACGAGACCATTGAGGCGGGCACCGGCGAGGAGGCCCTGGAGCAGCTGCGCCTGAACCCCGATGTGCGGGTGGCCCTGCTGGACATCATGCTGCCCGACATGGACGGCTTTGAGGTCTGCCGCCGCATTCGGGCCAGCAACTCCAAGATCGGTGTCATCATGCTTACCGCCCGCACCCAGGAGATGGACAAGATCACCGGCTTTATGACCGGTGCCGATGACTACGTCACCAAGCCCTTCTCCCCCATGGAACTCACCGCCCGTATCGATGCCCTCTACCGCCGCATCGGCGGGGAGATGATGGACGACGGCGAGATCCAGCAGGCTCCCTTCGTGCTGAACACCCGTAAGCGTACCCTGGAGAAGAACGGTCAGCGGGTGAAGCTCACCCAGGTGGAGTACTCCATCATGAAGATGTTCATGGAAAACCCCGGCAAGGCCCTTTCCCGTGAGGAGATCCTCAAGTGCGTCTGGGGGGAAAACTACCTGGGCGAACTGAAGATCGTGGACGTGAACATCCGCCGTCTGCGGGTGAAGATCGAAGACGAACCCACCAGCCCCATCTACATCACCACCATTTGGGGTTACGGGTATAAATGGGAGTTTTAAGTCAGACATCTCAGACCCGCTTCGCTGGGCTCTGAGATGTGAGAATTACACTTCGCACTGTGCACGGGCAAAGCCCGCACACGTGCTCCGCGAGAAGAATTTTTTCGGCGGCGGAGCCACCGAAAAAATGATTTGATTTGCTTTCGCCGCTTTGGCGGTGAAAGTCTGCGAGGCTTTTTTGAAATCTATTATCTAAAGGATGGATCCTATGAAATCCTTATCATCCATTCCCGTTCTCAGGGTCAGGGGCATTCGGAAGCGGTGGCTGCTGAGCAGTATCAGTGTTCTGGTGGTCATCCTGACGGTGCTGGTCATCGCCTGCTCCCTGGTCATGAAGAACTACTACGACAGCAGCATCCTCTCCGACATGGAGAGCAAGGCCCGGACGGCGTCCACCTACTTCGGCACCTACGCAGGGACCGACCCGGACCGGGGGGACTACCTCACCGCTGCCCAGGACTACGTCACCTCCTTTGAGGACGGCAGCAAGATCGAACTCCAGTTCCTGAACCCCGCCGGAAAGGTGGTCTACTCCTCCAACGGCCTGACCCTCTCGGGCACCATGCCCGGGACAGCGGACATCACCCAGCTCCAGGACTCTGGGGAGATTGCCTCCTGGAAGGGAGTATCCCCCCAGACGGGAGAGCGGATCACCGCCGTGTCAGCCCCCCTCATCTACGACGATGACCTGGTGGGTATCATGCGCTATGTGACTTCCATGCGTGTGGTGGACCGGCAGGTGACCACCATGACCCTGGGGGCCGCCGCCATGGCCCTGGGCGTTCTGTTCCTGGTCTACATCTCCAACGTCTATTTCGTCAAGTCCATCGAGGTGCCCGTAAAGACCATCACCTCTGCCGCTCAGCGCATCGCCGACGGCAGCTACGGCATCCAGATCGAGAAGTCCTTCGATGATGAGATCGGTGACCTGACCGACGCCATCAATGACATGTCCCAGCGCATCAAACAGGCCGAGAGCATGAAGTCGGAATTCATCTCCTCGGTCTCCCACGAGCTGCGTACCCCCCTGACCGCCATCACCGGCTGGGCTGAGACCATCATGAACGGTGAGGCCCGGGATGCCTCCGATATCCGCAAGGGTATGGGCATCATCGCCAGTGAGGCCCGCCGCCTGTCCGGCATGGTGGAGGAGCTGCTGGAGTTCTCCCGCATTGAGGACGGCCGCTTTACCCTGTCCATCGAGCCCATGGACATCAAGGCTGAGCTGGAGGACGCTGTGTACACCTACCACGAGTTCCTGGCCGCCGAAGGCATCGCCGTCTACCACCACGACTGCGAGGAGGAGTTCGCCCCCATCCCCGGCGACCCTGACCGCCTCCGTCAGGTCTTCTGCAATCTGCTGGACAATGCCGCCAAGCACGGCGGTGCAGGCCGCCGCATTGAGACCGGCATCTATCCTGAGGCAGGAGACGTGGTCATCACCATCCGGGACTTTGGCCCCGGCATCCCCCCCGAAGAGCTGCCCAACGTGAAGTACAAGTTCTACAAGGGAAGCTCCACCGCCCGCGGCAGCGGCATCGGTCTGGCGGTCTGTGAGGAGATCGTCTCCCGCCACAACGGCGAGCTGACCATCCGCAACGCCGATGACGAGCGAGGGGGCTGTGTGGCAGAGATTCGTCTGCCGACTGGAACATAAGTTCGAGAAAATCCTTGCTTTTTTCAGCAAGGTTTGTTACCATGGGGTCAGCACCCCTTCCAGGTGTCTGACCCAGCATATCACCCCTGCGGAATGCAGGAAATAGGAGACACTATGGAAAACAAAAACAACTGCGGTGCAGAGAACAACAGCTGCACCTTCCGTACCACCATCGGCGGACAGGCCCTCATCGAGGGCATCATGATGCGGGGGCCTCAGAAGCAGGCCATCGTGGTCCG
>JAFZEB010000032.1 GCA_017560855.1 Ruminiclostridium sp. | reverse complement strand
GGCGGCCCGACGGCACCACGGAGGTGCTGCCCCGGCAGGACCTGCTCCTCTTCACCCCCTACAGCCCCAGCCCGGAGAACCCCTACGGGGTCTCCCTCCTCCACAGCATGCCCTTTCTGTCCGGCATCCTGCTGAAGATCTACCAGACCCTGGGGGCCAACTGGGAGCGGGCGGGGAACCTCCGCTTTGCCGTGGTCTACAAGCCCGGGGAGGAGGGGCTGGACAGCCGACGACTCCAGGAGCGGAGCCAGCTTCTGGCCCAGCGGTGGTCGGAGGCCATGCAGTCTACCCGGTCCGGGGCGGTCCGGGACTTTGTGGCCGCAGGGGATGTGGAGATCAAGGTCATCGGGGCCGAGGCGGACATCCCCGACTGTCAGGCTCCGGTGCGGCTCATCATTGAGCAGCTCATCGCCCAGACGGGGATCCCGCCCTTCCTGCTGGGGCTGAACTGGTCCTCCACCGAGCGGATGAGCAGCCAGCAGGCCGACATCATGACCAGTGAGCTCACCGCCCTGCGCCGGACCCTCACCCCGGTGGTGGAGAAGATCTGCCGTCTGTGGCTGCGGATGCATGGCTATGACTGCCCCTTTACGGTGGAGTGGGAGGAGATCAACCTCCAGGACCAGGTGGAGGAGGCCCGGGCAGAGCTGTATCGCCAGCAGGCCCGGCGGTTAGAGGAGACCCCTCATCAGTCAGCTTCGCTGACAGCTTCTCCCCAGGGAGAAGCCTGACTTTGAAAGGAGGAACAAGCGTGAAAACTGTGACAAAGGAGGCCATGACCCAGGCGGCCGAACCCCTGGAGGGGGAACTGGGCCACATCAACCGTCTGGCCCGCCGGGAGCTGACGGCAGAGGAGGTCTACACCTTCGCCGTCCGCCTGTGCGACAATCAGACCGACCGGGACGAGGAGTACTTCGACCGGGCTGCCCTGGAAAAGCTGGCCGGGCTCTTCGTGGGCAAGACCGGCATCTTTGACCACTCCTGGAGCGCCAAGGACCAGACCGCCCGCCTCTACCGCACCGAGGTGGTGGAGGAGCCTGGGGTGGTCACCCAGGCCGGGGAGCCGGGGTGCTACCTGAAGGGGTACGCCTACATGCTCCGCACGGCAGAAAATGAGGCCCTCATCCGGGAGATCGAAGGGGGCATCAAGAAGGAGGTGAGCGTCAGCTGTGCCGTCAGCCGGTGCGTCTGCTCCATCTGCGGCAACGACATCAACGACCGGGCCCTGTGCAGCCACGTGAAGGGCCGCATCTACGAGGGCAAGCGGTGCATGGTGAAGCTGGAAGACCCCACCGATGCCTACGAGTGGTCCTTTGTGGCCGTCCCCGCCCAGCGGTCTGCCGGGGTGGTGAAGGCCTACGGCACCGGCAAGACCCTCCGCCAGATGCTGGCCGGTATGGACCGGTCCGGTCCCTGGGAGGCCGAGCTTCGCCAGCTGGAGAAGGAGGCCGCTGCAGGCCGGAAGTACTTAGAGGGCCTGCGCCAGGAGACCGTCCGCCTGGGCCTGCTGGCCGAGGAGGGAATGCCTGGCCAGGTTCTCCGGTCCATTGCCGACAAGCTGGAGGGGGAGGAACTGGAAGCCCTTCGGGCCTGCTATGAGAAGCGGCTGGAGAAGACCATGGCCCTGCCCACACAGCTGAGCTATGGGGGCGGTCAGACCGGCCCTGCCGGGGACGACGGGGCCTTCTCTATTTGAGGAAAGGATGTAGGGGCGGCTATGAGCCGCCTGCGGGCGGATGCTATCCGCCCCTACATGGGTGGGGGGACCCCACATAACAAAAAATAAGGAGGATTATTATGAGCGTAGCATTCAACGGCATCGACAACCAGGTGGTGACCTTTCAGACCGGTACCACCGCCGCCGGGAACCCGGTGGTCATGAGCGCCAACAACACCGTCAAGAACGCCGCCGGGGGCGCGGCCCCTGTGGGCATCCTGCTGAACAAGCGCAGCGGCCACGGGGCCGTTCAGATCAGGGGGTACGTCCAGGTGTCCTACAGCGGCTCTGCCGCCCCTTTCCTGGGCTGGAACAGCCTGGTGGCCGACGGCTCCGGCGGTATGCGCCTGGCGGCCTCCGGGGAGACCGGCAGACCCTGCCTGGTGGTGAACCTGAACACCGCAGACAAGACCATGGGCCTGTTCCTGTGAGACGGGCCGGAAAGGAAGTGTGAAACATGGCATATCAGTTTGAAAACGTGAAGCTGGACAAGGGGATGTACAGCGAGGCCGGGACCTCCTTCACCAAGGTTCTGGAAAAGTGCGACCCCTCCGAGCAGTACAAGGGGACCCCTCTGGAGCACCTGGACGCCTTTCAGCGGCAGCTGAAGCGATTTGACATCAAGGTCAAGGGGGCAGACTCCGACGTGGTCTCCAAGTTCTTTGCCACCTGGGAGTCCGCCGTCCTCTTCCCCGAGTATGTGGCCCGAGCCGTCCGCCAGGGCATGGAGGAGAGCAACATCCTGCCCTTCATGACCGCCGCCGAGACCCGCATCAGCGGCATGGACTACCGCTCCATCGCCTCTGACCCGGTCTCTGAGGACAAAGCCCTGAAGATGGTGGCCGAGGGGGCGGCCATCCCTGAGACCCATGTCCGCGCCCAGGAGAACCTGGTGAAGCTCCACAAGCGGGGCCGGATGCTGGTGGCCTCCTACGAGGCCATCCAGTTCCAGCGGCTGGACCTGTTCTCCGTGACCCTGAAGCAGATCGGGGCCTACATCAACCGCATGCACGTGGCCGACGCCATCAACGTGATCCGAAACGGGGATGGCAACAGCAACGCTGCGGCGGTGTACACCGTTGGGTCCAGCCCCATCGGCGGCACCTCTGGGGAACTGTCCTACGAGGCCCTGGTGGACTTCTGGAGTCAGTTCGACCCCTACACCATGAACACCATCCTGGTGGGGGATGCCATGGCAAAGCTCTTGAAGCTGCCCGAAATGCAGGATGCCGCTGCCGGGCTGGACTTCCAGGGTACCGGCAAGCTGGTGACCCCTATGGGGGCTACCCTCCTGCGGTCCAGCGCCGTCCCCTCCAACACCATCATCGGCCTGGACAAGAACTACGCCCTGGAGATGGTCCGGGCCAGCGACGTGCTGGTGGAGTATGACAAACTCATCGACCGCCAGCTGGAGCGGGCCGCCGTCACCTCCATCTCCGGGTTCTCCAAGATCTTCCAGGAGGCATCCAAGGTCCTGGAACTGGGCTGAGAACAGGGGGTGAGGGGATGATCGGTGAGATCATGCTGGCCGCCCGGGCCTTTCTGAACCGGACCCTGACCCAGGATCAGGAGGAGGTTCTCACCGCCCTCTGTGGGGAGGCCATGAGGACCTGGGAAGGAAGGCTCCGGGAGGGGCTGACCCCGGAGGACTGCCGGGGGGCCTTTGTCCCCGCCTGCGCCTGGACGGCTCTGGCCGGT
Source organism: Ruminiclostridium sp. (assembly GCA_017560855.1). GTDB lineage: Bacteria > Bacillota > Clostridia > Oscillospirales > Oscillospiraceae > Evtepia. The sequence goes on along the minus strand of JAFZEB010000032.1, from coordinate 2,460 downwards.
CTGGCCCCTGCCCTGGAGGCAGGGGCACCCGCCCCCCGGTCCTTTACCGCCGGGGACCTGTCCGTGTCCATGGGTGGGTCCGGCGGAGACTGGAACCGGGCGGTATACCGGCTGAAGGACCGGGCCGAGGAACTCATGGCGGGTTACACCCGGGACGATGGATTCTTCTTTTGGGAGGTGGCGGGATGAGCTATGCAGCAGCCTTTCTGGCGGTGGCCACCCGCCACGGTCAGACCGTCGCCCTGGAGCGGAATGGGGAGGTCCTGGGGACTGGTCTGGCCCTTTTGCGGCCTATCTTTGACCGAAGGGGGCAGTTTCTTCCCACCGACCTGGGACTGGAACGGCGGGAGCAGGTCCTGTGCATGGCCCAGGCAGACCTCCCTCTGGACCCCGCCCCCGGCCGGACGTTGATCCGGTGTGAGGAGAGGGCCTACCGGGTGGTGAACGTCCGGCGGGTGACCGCCGGGCTGGAGCTGGTCTACTGGCGGGCTATTCTGGAGCGGGAGGTGGAGGGACTGTGACGACCCTTACTCTGCTCCAAGAGGCCGTGACCGACCTCCTCACCGCCCAGGGCATCCCCGCCATGGGGGTCTTCCCCAAGGCTGACCGGGTCCACCCGAGCCAGCCTCTGGCGGTGGTGGGGGTGAAGGAGGTGGCGGTCACTCCCGCCGCCTTTGGGGACTGCCTGGGGGAGGATTCCCAGGGAGAAACCCTGGGCCAACAGGTCCGGGTGACGGTTCGGCTGGCCCTGTACAGCCCCCCGGAGGCGGGGGAGGAGGGCTGCCGCCAGTTCCTGGACAAAGCCGCCGGGGCCCTCTTCCGGGGCCGTCCCGGTGGCCTTCGATTGGAACGGTGGGTCATGGGCGAGACGGCCTTTGACCAGACCAGGGGGATGTTCCGGGCCGAGCTCACCGCCCAGTATCACGGGATGCTGACAGCGGTGGTGACCGGTGAGACCTTCTTCCTGGATTTTGCCGTGAAAGGTGGTTTGACCATATGAATGCAGTGACAGTACATGAGCGGCCGGGGGTCTACTCGGCCTATGAGGTCTCCTCGGTGCTCCGGTCCGGGGAGCGGAACGGGGTGGCCGCCCTGGCGGCGGTGAGCACCGGGGGGACCGTGGGGGAACTTTACACCCTCACAAGCTACAGTCAGGCGGTGGAGGCCTTTGGCCGGGAGGATGGCATGACCCTTCTGGCCAAGCTCCTTCTGGCCAATGGGGCTGCCCGGGTCCTGGCCGTCCCGGTGGCGGAAGGGGACAGCTATGACCAGGCCTTTTCCCTCCTGGCCGCCCAGGAGGGGGTGAAGGTCATGGTGTGTGACAGTGAGGACCTCGCCGTCCAGCAGGCCCTGGGGGCAGTGGTGGAGGAGGCATCCGCCAACCGCCGGGAGCGGATCGCCGTGGTCCCGGCTGGCGTTGGGGAGACGGTGACCCAGCTCACCCAGCGGGCCAAGGCGCTGAACAGGGAGCGGGTGGTCCTCGCTGCCCCTGCCGCCCAAGGGGATACCTTGGCAGGGGCCCAGGTGGCCGCCGCAGTGGCCGGGGCCATCTGCGGCCAGTCCGACCCGGCCATTCCCCTGGGGGGCGCAGAGCTTCGGGGGATCACCGGGCTGGAGACCCGGTATACCGAAGGGGACCTGGACACCCTCATCCAGGGGGGCGTGACCCCGGTGGAGATGACGGCCGGGTCTGCCTGGGTGGTCCGTGGGGTCACCACCCGCACCCAGACCAATGGGGTGGCCGACAAGACCTGGCGGGAGCTCACCACCGTTCTGGTGGTGGACGATGTGATCCCCGCCCTGCGCCGGAGCCTTCAGGCCCGGTTCCGCCGGACCAAGAACACCCAGCAGGTCCGCAGCGCCATCCGTTCCCAGGTGATCCTGGAACTGGAAAACAGGAAGGGGGCGGAGATCATCACCGACTACGGGGAGGTGGAGGTCCAGCCCCTGGAGGAGGACCCCTCCGTGTGCCTGGTGACCTTCGGCTTCCAGGTGGCCCACGGACTGAACCAGATCTGGCTGTCCGCCCAGATCACCGTGTAAGGGGGTGAAGGTATGGTAACGAAAGGAATTCCCACCAGCAGTGACATTTACCTGGAGGTGAACGGTCGAAAGGTGGCGGTGGTCCAGAGCTACACCGCCCAGTCCAGCCGGACCTCCACCCAGGTGGAGGCCTTTGGGGAGGCAGAGCCTGTGGCCGCCATCCCCGGCCAGACTCGACACCAGCTGGAACTGACCCGGATCTATGCCACCGACGAGGCCATGGCCGACGGCATCCGCTTCCATGATCTGGAGGACTTCAGCTTGGTCATCTGCAAGCCCGACCGGCGGGTCATCTACAGCGGCTGTCAGTGGAGCAAAATCGGGGAGAGCGGCAATCTGGGGGCCTTCGTCCTGGAGAAGGTCACCGTGGTGGCCGCCCGCCGTCTGGAGACCGGCGCATGACCGCCCCGGACTGGC
>JAFZEB010000031.1 GCA_017560855.1 Ruminiclostridium sp. | reverse complement strand
TCGGTGAAGTTCTTCGGCCCGGGCGAGTACCCCTACAAGTCGGTGCTGAAGGACCAGCCTGCCGAGAGTCTGGCCTTTGACCTGAAGAGCATGGGCTTCGGCACCCACGCCATCCACAACCATCGGGCAGTCTTCTACAACCGGAACACCGTCTTCGGCAACATTGGCTTCGACACCTACACCAGTGTGGAATACATGAACTACGTCCGCCGGACCCCCAAGGACTGGGCCAAGGACAAGGTCCTCATTGGCTGCATCACCGACGCCCTGGCATCCACCGAGACCCGGGACATGATCTACACCATCTCCGTCCAGGGCCACGGCAAGTACCCCGCCAAGGAGACCCTGAAGGACCCCGTCATCCGGGTGACCGATGCCCCCACCGAGGATCTGAAATGGCGCTGGGAATACTACATCAACCAGATCTACGAGATGGATCAGTTCATCGCCGAGCTGACCGAGACCCTGTCGGCCTGGGAGGAACCGGTGGTCCTGGTGATGTACGGCGACCACATCCCCGCCATCGACCTGACCGAGAACGACCTGGACAGCCGGAACATGTATGAGACCGAGTACATCATCTGGTCCAATTTCGACATGGAGAAGAAGGACGAGGACCTGCACACCTACCAGCTCACCGCCCACCTGATGGACAAGCTGGGCATGGAGGTGGGCACCACCTTTACCTATCAGCTGAACCACCGAAACAGCGAGACCTACCTGGACGACCTGAAGGCCCTGGGCTATGACATGCTGTACGGCAGCTACTACATCTACGGCGGCGAAAATCCCTTCACCCCCACCGACCTTCAGATGGGCGTCAAGGAGATCAAGGCCAACTACGTTGCCAAGATCGCCGGGAAGTACTACATCATGGGCGAAAACTTTACTCCCTACAGCAAGGTCACATTGCACGGCAAGGAGCTCAAGACCAACTACATGGGCGAGCGAATGCTGGAGCTTCGGGAGGACGTGGACCCGGAGGATGCAGAAAACCTCAAGGTAAGCCAGATCGAGACCAAGAGCAATGAAATCTTAAGCACGGCGGAATAACACACAAGCCCCGCAGGCATCACGCCTGCGGGGCTTTAGCCTGTCGAAAAAGGCAAAGCCTTTTCCGGCATATGAGATTGCGGCCTGTTGCAGCGCACGAACTGTGCGCTGTAGGCGCACAGTCGCACGTTTACAGGCCGAGAAGTGTTTTCTGGCACGCACATGTCGCGCCAGAAAACATACTTCACTTTATTTCGCCGTTGCGACGGCGAAACTCTACGAGGTTTTTTGACACTCTGAACCCCCGCAGGCATAGGCCTGCGGGGGTTCGTATATGCACACGCTTATTCTTCTGTTTGGTTTGCCTTGTAGTACCGATAGGATGCCACGGTGGGCACCAGAACCATCACCAGGACAATGGCCAGCAGGACATAGGCATTGCGCAGGAAGGAGGTCAGGATCATGGCGCTGCCGCCCACGGACCAGACCTTACCGGCCAGCCGGTGGGTGTAATCCCAGTTGGCCTCATCGTGGAGGGTCCAGGGAAGCTTGATGCCCATGGTATAGTTCTGCTTGCACTTGGGCAGGTAGTTGCCGATGAGGAAGAAGACCACGCCCATCACCAGCATCATCAGGAAGTTCACATCAATGGGTACACCCATGGCGGTGCCGTAGGTCACCACGGCCACCAGCAGGGAGACCACAGGGATGATCCAAATCATCACGCCGAAGTTCTTCTTGTGGATATTTTTCTTCTTGGGGTCCCAGTTCATCATAAAAATGCAGAGGACCTGCATGGCCACCAGGAAGAGGGGCATGAAAAAGACGGCATATGCTTTGCTGCTCCAACCGTCGGCTTCCCCGTTGGGGCCAAAGTGGATGGGCAGCTGGTCGGGCAGCTGGTTCCACAGGACCAGACCGGCAAGGATGGGCAACAGGGTCACCACCATGGAGAGGAAGATACGCCCCTTGTGTTCTTTCCAGAAATTCATGTTACAGATTCTCCTTTCAGTTCTGCCAGCCAGAGGGTCAGCTCCTCCAGCACAGACGTGTTCAGGTCATAATAGATGTATTTTCCCTCCCGGGTGTCCCGGATCAGGTCGGCCTCCTTCAGCACCGACAGGTGCCGGGAGATGGCCGCCGCCGACACCGGAAATCGTTCTGTGATCTCTCCGGCGGCCAGCCGCCCGGATTTGAGCAGATGCAGGATCTCCCGCCGGGTGGGGTCGGCCAGGGCCTTCATGGTTCGTTGGATCCCCATAGGTTCTCCTTTCTCTTCGTTTAACATTTAACTTAATTGTTAATTATATGATATCAAAAAACACCCTGTTTGTCAACAGGCAAAAAAATCCCCGAGGAAAGCTCCTCGGGGATTTGATGTATCGGGTTGAATTAGCCCAGCTTTGCCTTTGCGATCTCGGTCAGAGCGGTGAAAGCAGCCTTGTCGTTGACAGCCATCTCAGCCAGCATCTTACGGTTGATCTCGATGTTAGCCAGCTTCAGACCGTGCATGAAGGTGGAGTAGTTCATGCCGTTCATCTTGCAAGCTGCGTTGATACGAGCGATCCACAGCTGACGGAAGTTGCGCTTCTTCTGCTTACGGCCGACATATGCGTAGGTCAGGGACTTCATGACCTGCTCGTTGGCCATCTTGAAGTGCTTGGACTTAGCACCCCAGTAGCCCTTAGCCATCTTCAGGATCTTATTTCTTCTCTTGCGCGTCATCATTGCGCCTTTAACTCTTGCCATGGTATATTAGCCTCCTATATATATGGGTGGGAAATAAATCGTTGTGCAGGATCTTACTTGTACAGGATCATGCGCTTCACTGCAGCGACATTGGTCTTGTCTGCATATGCGCCTGCACGGAGGCCGCGCTTACGCTTGGTGGTCTTCTTGTTCAGGATGTGTCTCTTATTAGCATGGGCGCGCTTGACCTTGCCAGTCTTGGTCAGGGAGAAACGCTTCTTTGCGCCGCTGTGAGTCTTAATTTTAGGCATGGCGGAAAACTCCTTTGTAAGATTTTACTTTTTGTTGTCTTTGTTCTTGCTCTCTTTGTTCTGCTTGCAAGAGAGGAACATGGTCATGTGGCGTCCGTCCAGCTTGGGCTCTTTGTCCATGGTCGCCACTTCTGCGCAGTCTTCTGCGAACTTTTCCAGCAGACGCTTGCCGATATCGGTGTGTGCCATCTCGCGGCCGCGGAAGCGGACTGCGACCTTGACACGGTTGCCATCGGCCAGGAATCTCTGGGCGTTGCGGACCTTGACATTGAAATCGTTGACGTCGATTCCCGGGGACATACGCACTTCTTTGATTTCTACGACCCGCTGGTTTTTCTTTGCTTCCTTGTCTCGCTTGGTCTGCTCGAACTTGTACTTGCCATAGTCCATGAGCTTGCAAACGGGGGGGACGGCGTTGGGAGAGATCTTCACCAGGTCCAGGTCTGCCTCAGCGGCCTTATCCATGGCCTCGGCGGTGGACATGATGCCGAGCTGTTCACCCTCGGCGGAAATCAGGCGAACTTCCTTGTCGCGAATCTCCTCGTTGATCTGATGAGCCGGGTTACTGATGGGGAACGCACCTCCAGTCCTTTAGATACAAAAAATGGATACCTTGAGAAAGGTATCCGCACATAGGGAAAGAAGCATCCGCTTGGGCTGCTAACGATCCATATTAACCCCTTCGCTTCCTTGCGGGAGGTGAGTCAGGCGGAACCTTCCTACTTTGTTTTACTGGGATAGTATACCACCCGGAACACAAAGTGTCAACCGTTTTTTCGGGACAAATTCTACCGATTTCATCCTTCCCCTCCCGGGGGCAATCCCCCATTTGCACAAAAGAAACCCCTTCCCGAAATTTTCTTCCTATGGTACACTATTCCCATCCTTAACGCAAGTCACCAGGAGGACCTCCCCATGCGCTCCCCTCATTTCTTCAAATATCTCGCCTCTCTCCTTCTCTTCGGCTCCAATGGTATTTGGGCGGCGGCCATCGCCCTGTCCAGCCAGGAGATCGTCTTCTTCCGCCTCTTCTTTGGTGCCCTGAGCCTTCTGGCCATTTTCGCCCTCACCCGGACCAGGATCACCTTCCATCACTATAAAAAGGACTTTTTCTTTCTGGCCCTGTCCGGCTGCGCCCAGGGCGTTTTGTTCCTCTTCCTGTTCAAGGCCTACCAGCTCATCGGCGTGAGCCTTTCCTCCCTGGCCTACTACTGCGGCCCGGTCATCGTCATGATCCTCTCCCCTCTCCTCTTCCGGGAAAAGCTGACCCGGGGGAAGGTCCTGGGCTTTTTCACCGTCCTGGTGGGTGTCATCCTGGTGAACGGCCAGGCCGCCCTGGAGGGCAAGTCCCTCTTCGGTCTGCTCTGCGCAGGCCTTGCCTCGGTGATGTACGCCGTTCTGGTCTGTGCCACCAAGAAGAACGAACGCATCCACGGCCTGGAGAACCCCACCATCCAGCTGGTCTTCAGCCTTCTCACCGTGGCAGGCTACATGGCCCTGACCCAGGGCTTTGCCATCCAGGTCCAGCCCGGGGACTGGCTGCCCATCCTGATCCTGGGCCTCACCAACACCGGCCTGGGCTGCTACCTGTACTACACCTCCATCGGACAGCTTCCCGCCCAACAGGTGGCCCTGTTCGGCTACCTGGAACCCCTGTCCTCGGTGTTCTATTCTGCCATCTTCCTCCACGAGACCCTGGCCCCCATCCAGATCTTCGGCGGCCTCCTCATCGTGGGCGGCGCCTTCTTCGGAGAACTTTACAGGGGAAAGAAGACTGTGCTACAATGACCCAAACAAAGGAGGGAACCCCTATGGAATTCATCATCGCACGCCCCGAACACCTGGAAGATATGTGGCGCATCACCCTGGACGCCAAGGCCCAGCTAAAAGGCCTGGGACTGGACCAGTGGCAGAAGGGCTATCCCTCCCGGGAAATCTGGGAGCAGGACTTCGTCAACCAAACCGGAATTCTGGCTGTGGAGGACGGCAAGGTCCTGGCGGCCTGTGCCTATCTCACCTCCCACGATCCCTCCTACACCACCATCGACGGGGTCTGGCTCACAGGAGATATCCGGGCCTACGGCTCCCTCCACCGGGTCTGTGTGGCCCAGGAGGCCAAGGGGCAGGGGGTTGTCGGAAAACTTTTCGCCCACGCCTGTGACCTGGCCAGGGCGGCAGGCCTGCCCTCGGTCCGCATCGACACCCATCCGGGCAACCGCCCCATGGCCCGCGCCCTGGAGAAGGCTGGTTTCGTGGTCTGCGGCACCATCATCTTAAAGGGCGGCGCCGAGGACGGTGACCTGCGGGCGGCGTACGAAAAGTTGGTGTGAGAGCTTTACGCAGAGAGGTGCTTCACTATGCAAGACAATTATATCGGTGATATTGGCGATTATGGAAAATATGGCTTACTTCGAGAAGTTTGTACCG
>JAFZEB010000030.1 GCA_017560855.1 Ruminiclostridium sp. | reverse complement strand
CCAACTTTGCCGAGGCCTATGAGGTCCGCAACTCCGCCTTCCTGAACTACGGCGTGTGCATCAGCAAGTACACCGGTGCCCGGGGCAAGTCCGGGGCCTCCGATGCCTCTGCCGAGCTGGTGGGCAAGGTCCGCCGGATCTTTGCCGAGAACGGGGTGGTGTGGCAGCTGGCCGAGCTGGGCAAGACCGACCAGGGCGGCGGCGGCACTGTGGCCTGCTTCATGGCCAACCGCAACATCGACACCATCGACGCCGGTGTGCCCGTCCTGTCCATGCACGCCCCCTTCGAGACCACCGCCAAGCTGGACTGCTACATGGCCTATAAGGCTATGAAGGCCCTGTATCGTTCCTGAAATCTGTTTTGTGGCGGGCCAATCCCCCCTCATCCGCCCTCTTCGAGGGCACCTTCTCCCCGCGGGAGAAGGCTTGTCGTTGCCTGATGGGTGAGGCTTCTCCCTGGGGAGAAGCTGTCACTGCAGGTGACTGATGAGGGGTCCCTACATACTCGTCCGCACATATTCCCCCTATGAAACGAAATAAGGAGGCGCATTGCCTTGAATTTTCTCTCTTCCATCTTCCTGGGCCTGGTCCAGGGCGTGACCGAGTTCCTGCCGGTTTCCAGTTCCGGCCACCTGTCCCTCTTCCAGCACTTTTTCGGCATGCATGAGGGGGGGATGTTCTTTGACGTCCTGCTCCACCTGGGCACCCTCATCGCCATCTTCGTCTACTACTGGAAGGATATCCTGGGCCTCATCAAGGAGTTCATCCGCATCGTCACCTGCCTGGTGAACCCGGAGAAGCGGGCTGCCATGGGCCGCCTGAACCCCAGAGGCCGCATGATCCTCATGATCATCGTGGGCACCCTGCCTCTGCTCATCGTCCTGCCCATCAAGGACAAGGTGGAGGCCCTCTACAGCAACACCATCTTCGTGGGCTTTGCCCTCATCGTCACCGGCTGTGTCCTCTTCTTCTCTGACCGGATGGCCCGGGGCAAGAAGACCGCCAAGAGCGCCACCGTGCTGGACGCTCTGTTGGTGGGCTTTGGTCAGGCGCTGGCGGTGGTCCCCGGCCTGTCCCGGTCCGGCACCACCATCTCCGCCGGTATGATGCGGGGCTTCAGCCGCAGATTTGCTGTGCGCTTCTCCTTCCTCATGTCCATCCCCGCCGTCCTGGGTGCCAACATCATCAGCATCAGCGACGCCGTGGCAGAGGGCATTGAGCCCGGGATGCTCCCCGGCTACATCGTGGGCACCATCGTGGCGGCTGTGGCGGGCTACTTCGCCATCCGTCTGGTGAACGTCCTGGCCGACAAGAACAAGTTCGGCAACTTTGCCTACTACTGCTGGGGCATCGGTGCGGCCGCCGTGGTGGCCACCCTGATCTTCGGCTAACCTGATCCATCGCAACTGAAACAAGGAGCAATTTACATGGCTTCCACACAAAAGAAAACCACAAGCAACAAGAAAACATCGGGAAAAAAGACTGACACCAAGGCAAAGACCAAGGGGAAGGCACCCAAGGAAAAGCCTGCCGCCTATGCCCCCAACATGGCCGCCCGGGGTGTGGGCGGGGCGGTCTGCCTCTTTCTGGCCGTCCTGCTGGTCCTGAGCTGCTGCAAGGTCTCCGCCGTGGTGGTGGACTTCCTGGCCAATGGGGTAAAGGGCTTGGTGGGCTACGGTATTTACGCCGTCATCTTCTCTCTGGTCATGGCCGCCTGGGTTCTCCTCTTCCGTCGGCAGAAGCCGGTGGTCCTGCGGCTCTGGTGTGTGGGTCTGCTCCCTGTCTTTGTGGGGGCGCTGGGGCATATGTTCCTGTCGCCCTACCCCTACACCATGGAGTTTGCCACCTTCTCCAAGCTGTGGACCGACGGCACCCACCTCTTTGCCGGCGGCGTTTTGGGGGGCTTTTTGAGCATCTCCTTCACCACCTGGTTCAGCGCCATCGGGGCCGGGATCATCTTTGCCCTGGTGCTGCTGCTTCTGCTGGCAGGAACCTTCCACCTGACCCCTGCCGCCATTCTGGCCTGGAACCGGAGACGGCGTGAGCGGGATGACGAGTACTACGACGGCTACGACTACGACGAGGGCTACTATGACGACTATGCAGACGACCCCATGGCCGACCTGCCCCCCGTCCGGGAGCCTGACCCCGTCTTCTACCGGAACAGCCCGCCCCCCGGGGAGATCAAACCCGTCCCCGATATGCCCCTGGACAAAAAGCCCGAGGTCAAAAAGACCGAAAAGGCCGGTCTGGGTGGGCTGTTCGGCAAGAAGTCCAAGGGGGCAGAGCCCCAACCGGAACCTGCCGATGCCATCTCCTTCGATGACCCCGTGGAGGAGCTTCCCCCTGTGAAGGAGCCCACCAAGGCTCAGCAGAAGGAGGCCATCCGCCAGGAGGCCCAGAAGGTGGCCGAGACCATCGAAAAGCACAAGGAGACCGAGCACAAGTCCTATTTCTATCCCCCTCTGGACCTGTTAAAAGCCCCCACCGGGGAGAAGGCCCGGGCCGCCCACGACGAGCTGGAGGGGACCCTCTCCCGTCTGGCCAGCGTGCTGGCCTCCTTCGGGGTGGATGGCCATGTGACCGGTGCCGTCCAGGGCCCCTCGGTCACCCGCTATGACGTGGCCCTGGAGCAGGGTGTTCGTCTCAACAAGCTTACCAACCTGGCCGACGACGTGGCCCTGGCCCTGGGTGTGTCCTCGGTTCGTATTGCCCCGGTCCCGACCAGATCTCCGTGGTGGGCATCGAGGTCCCCAACCGAACTGTCATCCCCGTTCCCATTCGGGAGGTGCTGGACACCCCCGACTTCCGCCGCCATAAGTCCTCCGCCGCCTTCTCGGTGGGCAAGGACATCAGCGGCAGCTACATCATCGGCGACTGCGCCACCCTGCCCCACCTGCTCATTGCCGGTACCACCGGTTCCGGTAAGTCGGTGTGCATCAACTCCCTCATCGTCAGTATGCTCTACAAGTCCACCCCCCGAGGAGCTGAAGCTCATCAAGGTGGACCCCAAGATGGTGGAGCTGGGGGGCTACAACGGCATTCCCCATCTGCTCATTCCCGTGGTCACCGACCCCAAGAAGGCGGCGGGTGCCCTCCAGTGGGCGGTCACTGAAAT
>JAFZEB010000029.1 GCA_017560855.1 Ruminiclostridium sp. | reverse complement strand
TTTTCCCGAGACGCCCGGTCTCTGGCGCACTCCTGGACGTAGACCATGCTGGCCATGGAGGTATAGGGAGTCACGTACAGATCCAAGACATTGTAAGTCAGCTGGGAGAAGAAGAACCAGGGCAGCAGGGTGCTGCGGAACCAAAAGAACTTTATCCGGTAGCCCTTCATACTGGCCCAGCCACGGGAAAAGACCTGCCCCAGGGTGTACTCCGGGTGGGCGGCCAGACAGTAGCGGATGGGGAGCATGGCGCTGTGGAGCCACAGCCACAGAAGGCCCGCAAAGATGGCCAGGAAGGATGCCCCATTCTGGAGCATGACCATGTTGGTGGTCAGGTCATCCACGGTCTTCACGTTGCTGTAGAAGAGGTAGTACAGGTAGAATGCCGGGGCGGCGCAGGCCATGCCCACAAAGCGGACCACGCCCTGGATGAGACCCTCCACCACCAGGGCCTTGCCGAAGCGGCCCTTTTGACGGAACCACTGGGTCACGTTGGTCATCTGCTGGTTGGCGTCTCCCCGGAGGGTGGACCAGTACTGCTCCATGGCCCCCAGACGCAGAGGGGACAGGACCAGAAAGGCAATGACCATCATGATGCCGAAGCGGACCAGCTGGTCGTAGGTCACGGGAATGGCCATGACCATCTGGGTCAGGTCCATCCGCAGGATGATGCTGAAGCCCTCGGCGTTGGGGTAGATGCCGGTGGCGGTGTCCGCATAGTCAGCCAGGTTCACCAGACCCATGGTCAGGTTGGCGCCCGTCACGGTGCGGATCCCGAAGAGGCCCACGGTCATACAGACCAGCATCAGGGTGGCCCGCAGACAAAGGGGGTTCATCATAAGTTTTTTCGCGCGAGATTTGATCTCTCGCCGAAGAGGGAATCGATGGGTCATAAACGTTCCTTTCCGTTATGCTGCAGGGGTCGGGGTCTCTGCAGGCGGGGTAGTCTCCTCCACAGGAGGGGTGGGGGTCGGAGTGGGTGCCGGTTCAGGGGCAGGCTCCGGCTTGGGGGCAGGCTTGGAGTAGCCCGGGATGCCGTACTTGTAGGCATCGGCAGGACTGACCATAATGACCTGATCCCGGCTCCGGTAGACACTGGTGTCCTCCAGCTTGGTCTCCAGAAGCTTGCCGTTCTCATAGAGGTTCCGATAGACCTTGATGGTGTAGCCGGCATAGGGGGTCACATCCACATAGGTGGACCCGGCGGACAGGCTGTTGTCCACCTTGTACACCGTGTTGTAGCCGGTGGAGCCCACGGTCTGGTTGGTCATCTCCACGGTGATGTTGTTGTGCTTGGTGCCCAGGATGTTCACCGTCAGGGTCCGGCCGGAGACCGAGCCCACGATCTTGATGGGGAAGGGGGTGTCGTTCTTGAAGCGGAAGTCCTTCACCCCGTAGTACACGGTGGCGTCCATACCGTCGGGGACATAGCGGGTGATATAGCCGTGGGGGTAGCGCTCCACGATCTCCAGGTTAGCCCGAAGGGCGGCCAGGTAGATGGTGGAGGAACCCTGGCAGACACCGCCGCCAATTTCCTGGACGGTCTGACCGGAGACATAGGCAGGGGCGGGCAGGAAGCCACGGGAGGCCTGTCGGCTGCCCACCACCCCGTTGTAGGAGAACTCCTCACCGGGCAGCAGAACGGTACCGTTGAAGATCTGGGCCGCCAGGGCGATGTTCTTGACCCGGTTTTCCGTGCCGGAAATGTTGGTGGAGCAGGTGCCCAGGGTGTCCTGGTAGAGCTGGGATTCCAAATCAGCCAGGGTGACCTCAGGCTCCGTGATGATGAGATCCAGGTCCTGGGTCTCGCCCCAGGCCATGGATTCGAAGAGGGACTCAGCCGCCTGGGTATCGAAGGAGATGCCAAGGCTGTCGGTCTGGAATTTCTTCTCGGCTTTGTTGAACTCGGCGTTCTGGACCTCGGTCTCCACTTCCTTCAGGATAGCCTTCATGTCCAGCTCCTGGGGCAGGGCTTCCTTCAGCTGAATGGCAAACTGAGGCTCGGACCCGGCCAGAGTCACCATTTCGCCCCGGCCCAGCCGCTCAAAAATCTCGGTTTTCAGCTCATCCCGCTGGATGAGGTTGCCCGGCTGTCCCTTGGTGAAGGTGATGGTCTCCTCTCCCAGTTCCCAGGTGCTCTCCACAGCAGCCTGACCGATCTGGGCATCCATATCATCCAGGATGGCCTCCAGGGCAGCGGTATCCTCATAGGCAGGAAGGACTTCCTGGCCCATCAGCAGGCACTTGAGATAGATGGCACCTCTGGCCGGGAAGGAAGCGCCGTTGCCCACGTTCCAGGCTCGGGCCGCCGTGGCAGGGCAGTCGGTGGTCACCGCAGACATGGGGACCTTCACCTGGGCGGTGCTGCCCTCGGTGTCGGTAATGGCGAAGTGTACGCCCTGGGTCTCGTCGGGGGTCTGGGTCTTCACAGACTGGGAGATGGCCGCCTCGGCCTCCTCCACGGTGAGCCCCCCCAGGGCCACATCCCCCACGGTCACCTTGGGGTAGACATTGCCGCCCCCGGCGAAGGCGCACAGGAGACAGTACCCGCCAATGAGCACAGCGGCCAGCACACCGCCCACGACCAGGCCGGTCTTGCGGTTCTTTTTTTCAGCATTGGGCTTTTTCTTACCCATGGAATCATCCTTTCCGGTCTATTCTATCCAAGGCAAAAAATGCCGCATTTCGACAGAGTAGTTGATTAGACTATATTATATGGAGTCAGGCTGAAAAAATCAACTGATACTTACTTTTGCGTGACAGAGGAACTGCCATCCCAGGGCCGTATCCCATTCCAGGGGATCTGGTCGGTGATGTCCTGCCCGTCGGCATCGTAGAATCTGATGGTGTCCAGCTCCACATGGCGCAGAGGGGCATCAGGGTCCAGAGGCAGGTCGATCTCCACCAGGATGAGGAAGCGGTCTCCCGCCGGGATCTCCACCGGATAGGTCTTGTGATCCATTTCAAATTCCATAGAGGCAATGCCAAAATAGGTATTTTTTCCACCCAGGAGAACATAGCGCTGTCTGTTTTCTTCCAGCTCTTCAAAATGGAAATTTCCACTTCCATAACCGGAACCAGCCATGCGGTAATTCCCGTTGGGACCTTTTTCAAGATACAGCATCCCCAACTGATCTTTTACCTCCATAAGCACATACCGGTGTTCACCCAGGTCTACAGAATCATACAGGGTGACCTTCCCCCTCACCCAGGCATGTCCGCCACGGGACAGCCAATGGGTCGCCTCTTCCAGAAGGGTACTTCCATCCGGCGGAATCGGGTATTTCTGATCCTGGTATTTCCCGATAAGCAGAACGCCCACGACGACAGCAGCAACAACGCCAACAACAGCCCATTTTTTCATACTGTCCCCCTCCTTTCGATTTTCTATATTTTATCATACTTTTTTCCTGGAGAAAACAGGTTTCTCTCCCACCTTTCCCTCAAACCGTTTACTTTTTCCAAATATCCTAATATAATGGAACCAACAAATCGACAGAAAGGGGTCTTTCCCATGAAAATCAATACCGTGTGGGCCGCTTACTTCAGCGCCACCGACACCACCAAAAAGGTGGTCACCCGTATCGCCCAGCGCCTGGCTGACCAGGCCGGGGTGGAACTGAAGACCTTCGACTTCACCCCCGCCCCTGTCCGCCAGGAGGCCAAGTCCTTCGGGGAGGGTGATTTAGTGGTTTTCGGCACCCCCGTCTATGCCGGCCGTGTGCCCAATCTGCTGATCAAGTTCGTCTCCTCCGTCCAGGGCAATGGTGCGTATGCCGTCCCCGTGGTGTGCTACGGCAACCGCAGCTTCGACGACGGCCTCATGGAGCTCTGCCTGACCCTGGAAGGCAATGGCTTCACCACTCTGGGTGCCGCCGCCTTCTCCTGCCAGCATTCCTTCTCCCAGACCCAGAACGCAGGCCGCCCCGACGTGAGCGACCTGACCATCGCCGGTGGCTTCGCCGACCAGGTCTGGATGAAGGGCGGCTCTGACGGCCCCATCTCCGCCAAGGTCAAGGGTAACAACCCCGTGGGCCCCTATTACACCCCCAGAGACCGGGAGGGTAACCCCCTGAACATCCTGAAGGTGAAGGTCTCCACTGACCCCGACCTCTGCACCCACTGCGGCATCTGCGCCAAGGAGTGCCCCCTGGGTTCCATCGACCTGGAGGACGAGACCATCGTCTCCGGCCCCTGCATGAAGTGCAACCGCTGCGTGAAGTACTGCCCCGAACAGGCCAAGTTCTTCGACGCCCCCAACTTCATCATCCACAAGGAAGACCTGGAGGAGCGGTTCTCCTGGCCCAGAAAGTCTCCCGACCTGTACATCTGATTTATTTCAGGCAAAAAAATCGCCGCAGGACACGTCCTGCGGCGATTTGTGTTTTCACATCAGAAAGTATAGTTGGTGTAGCGCTCCATAGAGACCACACAGTCAGACAGTTCCTGCAGGTTCACCTGTCTTCTGCTCACAGCCAGAGTCAGATCCACAGG
>JAFZEB010000028.1 GCA_017560855.1 Ruminiclostridium sp. | reverse complement strand
GGGATATCGCGGGTGATCTCCTCGGGGCCCAGCTTGGTGTCGCGGGCGTCGATCTCGTATTCCTCAATATGGATGGAGGTGTAAACGTCCTCCTTCACCAGCCGCTCGTTGAGCAGCACGGCGTCCTCGTAGTTGTAGCCTTCCCAGGTCATAAAGCCCATGAGGATGTTCTTACCCAGGGAGATCTCACCCTGGCAGGTGGAAGGACCGTCCGCCAGAACGTCGCCCTTCTTCACACGCTCGTGCAGGTCCACCACGGGGCGCTGGTTGATGCAGGTACCGTGGTTGGAGCGCAGGAACTTGATCAGGGGGTACTCCACCACATCGCCCCGGTCATAACGGACAGCGACCTTGGTGGCGGAGACGAAGGTGACTTCGCCGTCATCCTCAGCCAGAACAGCGATCTCGGAATCGGTGCAGTTCTTGTGCTCCTGACCGGTGGCCACGATGGGGGCCTGGGTGGTCAGCAGAGGCACGGCCTGACGCTGCATGTTTGCACCCATCAGGGCACGGTTTGCGTCGTCGTTCTCCAGGAAGGGGATCATTGCGGTTGCAATGGAGACCATCATCTGGGGAGAGACATCGATGAAGTCGATCTTCTCACGGTCGACCTCGATGATCTCGTGGCGGTGACGGCAGGTGATACGGGCATTGGCCAGGCAGCCGTTCTCGTCCAGAGGCTCGGTGGCCTGGCAGACCATGTACTCGTCCTCGATGTCGGCGGTCATGTAGACCACTTCATCGGTAACAAAACCGGTCTCCTTGTCCACACGGCGATAGGGTGCCTCGATGAAGCCGTAGCGGTTGATACGGGCATAGGCAGCCAGGTAGGAGATCAGACCGATGTTGGGACCTTCGGGAGTCTCGATGGGGCACATACGGCCGTAGTGGCTGTAGTGAATGTCTCGAACGTCGAAGGATGCACGGTCACGGGACAGACCGCCGGGACCCAGTGCGGACATACGACGCTTATGGGTCAGCTCAGCCAGGGGGTTGGTCTGGTCCATGAACTGGGACAGAGGGGAGGAACCAAAGAATTCCTTAATAGCTGCGGTAACGGGGCGGATGTTGATCAGGGACTGGGGAGTGACAATGTCCAGGTCCTGAATGGTCATACGCTCACGGATGACACGCTCCATACGGCTGAAGCCGATGCGGAACTGGTTCTGCAGCAGCTCGCCCACGCAGCGCAGACGGCGGTTGCCCAGATGGTCAATGTCATCGGGGGTGCCCACACCGTGGGACAGGCAGCACAGGTAGTTGATGGTTGCCATCATGTCGTCCACGATGATATGCTTGGGAACCAGGTCGTCCTTGCGCTCACGGACTGCGTCCATCAGGCCTTCCTCGTCGCCTGCGTACTGATCCAGCAGCTCGCACAGCACCTCGAAGCGGACCTTCTCGGAAATGCCGCACTCCTCAGGATCGAAGGAGACAAAGTTGGACATCTCCACCATACGGTTGGAGAAGACCTTCACCAGAGTACCGTCCACATCCACGACGGTCTCGGCCACACCACGAGCCTCCAGCTCCTGGGCGCGCTCACGGGTCAGGGTCTCACCTTCCTCGGCAATGATCTCGCCGGTGCGGGGGTCTGCCACGGGAACAGCCAGGGTCTGGCCAGCCAGTCGGGGCCACAGGGACAGCTTCTTGTTGAACTTGTAACGGCCCACAGCAGACAGGTCATAGCGGCGGGCATCAAAGAAGAGGGCGTTGATGAGGGATTCTGCAGAATCCAGCGTGGGGGGCTCACCGGGACGCAGCTTGCGGTAGATCTCCAGCATAGCCTCTTCACGGGTCTTGCAGGTGTCCTTCTCCATGGTGGTGACCAGGAGAGGCTCTTCGCCAAACATCTCCAGAATCTCTGCGTCGGTCTGGGGACCCACAGCACGGATCAGGCAGGAGATGGGCAGCTTACGGTTCTTGTCGATACGGACAGAGAAGATGTCAGACAGGTCGGTCTCATACTCCAGCCATGCGCCGCGATAGGGAATGACGGTGACGGCATAGGTGATGTTTTCTGCCTTGTCTGCGTTCCGGGCATAGTACACGCCGGGGGAACGAACGATCTGGGAGACGATGACACGCTCTGCACCATTGATAACAAAGGTGCCGCCCTTGGTCATCAGGGGGAAGTCGCCCATGAAGATCTCCTGCTCCTTGATCTCCTCGGTCTCCTTGTTGCGCAGGCGCACACGGACCTTCAGGGGGGCAGCGTAGGTAGTGTCACGGGCTTTGCACTCCTCCACGGAGTACTTGGGCTTCTCGTCCATGGTGAAGTCGATGAAAGACAGCTCCAGGTTGCCGGCATAGTCGCTGATGGAAGCGACATCCCGGAAGACCTCCCGGAGACCGGTCTCCAGGAACCACTGGTAGGAGTTCTTCTGGATCTCCAGCAGGTTGGGCATGTTCAGCACTTCTTCATGGCGGGCAAAGCTCTTTCTCAGGGTTTTACCAAAGTATACGTCCTTTACCATTGCTCTTGACCAGTCCTTTCGTTGAACAGGTTGATTCATCCAAAGTTTTGCGATCACGCGGGTGCGTGGAAGAAAGTTTTCGTTGGGTCTTGTCTTTTGGGGTGGTTTCTGCTATACTATCCTCAAGATGGGCGGGTATCCCCGTTCAAGTCGAAGATAAAATCAAGATATTATACCATTGGAGCACCTGGAAGTCAATGACTTTCCGGGATTTTTTGTTTTTACCTGTACTTTTAGAAAAATCGCCTACCCTAAATGGGTAGGCGATTTTGATTTTCTACATGGTGTTTACTTCTGCAGCTTCTTGGCGTATGCGATGATGACGTCTGCGCAGGCTTCCTTGCCGATGGGGCTGGAGTTCAGGGTCAGGTGGTAGTTGGACAGGTTGCCCCACTTGCCCCGGGTCAGGTAATGATAGTAAGACTCACGGGCTGCATCGGAGTGGTGAACACGACGGACAGCCTGCTCATGGCTCTCACCGAAGGTCTCCATGGCATACTTTACCTTATCCTCCTCCTCTGCGTAAACAAAGACGTTCACCACGTTGGGGAAATCACGGAGGATATAGTCAGCGCCACGGCCCACGATCACACAGGGGCCTTCCTTGGCGATCTTACGGATGGTCTGGGCCTGGGCCATGATCGCGGTATCATAGGAAGATGCTGCGCCGCTGGGCATCAGCCAGTTCATAATGGTACGAGCCATAGAGTGCTCTTCGGTGTCGTGGATCATTTCCTCAGAAAAACCGGTCTTCTCTGCGGTCAGCTTAATGATGTCCTTATCATAGAAAGGAATACCCAGGATCTCAGAGATCCGCTTAGCAATGGTTCTGCCGCCGGCACCGTACTCACGGCCGATGGTGATGATGCTGTTAAATTCGCTCATAACGATTCCTCCTCTTACCTGGCTCAGCGCCAGCTCATAATCTTTCCGCGGAGTGCTTCCTCTGCCTCCTGGAGCTTTTCTTCCACATTCACACCCCAGACATCCAGGCACTCAGCTGCCACATAGTCAATATCGGTAAAGCCAAGCATATTTCCGCACAGGGTCTTGATATAGTCAAAGCCGCAGTTCCGGTCCAGGATCGGGCCGCCGGCAGTGGTGATATAAAACAGCTTATTGGCCTTGCACATGCCATGGGGACGTCCATCCTCCCCATACACAAAAGTCAGACCGCCCACAGAAATCTGCTCCAGATAGCAGCGGAGCAGGGCGGGGAACTGATACTCCCAATAGGGTGCGCCCACCAGGATCAGATCGGCCTCCTTGAACTGACGGCCAAAGCGAAACATGGGATGGTCGAACTGTCCCTTTTCCTCCAGCTCATGACGCTGGGCCAGAGTCCGGCTGTTCAGGGGCAGGATGTCCTCCTGGTCCAGGACCAGCTCCTCCACGGTTACATCCTCCAGGGTCTCCTTCATCTGCTCGATGGCTGCACGGCACAGGCGCAGAGTGCGGGATTCCTGGCCGCGGATGCATCCATTCACAAACAATACTCGCATGACAGGTTCTCCTCCTCTTTTCATTCTACTAGGATTTTACCATAGATTTCTTCGCCATGCAATGAAAAAAAGAGGCTCACTGCTTGCAGTGAGCCTCTTTGATACGTTTAAATTACACCAGCTGGATGATAGCCATCTCTGCAGCGTCGCCCTTACGGGGACCGATGCGGACAATACGGGTGTAGCCGCCGTCGCGGGTCATATACTTCTGGTTCATCTCGGTGAACAGCTTGTGAGCAACGTCCTCCTTGGTGATGAAAGCCAGAGCCTGACGGTAAGCAGCCAGGTCGTTCTTCTTGGACAGGGTGATCATCTTCTCAGCCAGAGGAGCAACTTCCTTGGCGCGAGCCAGAGTGGTCTTGATCTGACCGTTCTCCAGCAGATAGGTCACCATGGCTCTCAGCATTGCCTTACGCTGATCGGTAGGCTTACCGAGCTTACGGTTACCGGACATGTTGGTTCAACTCCCTTCGGTATTGATCGTTCGGACGTTCCGAACTACGGGTCAATTGTCATCACTGGCCAGGGACAGACCCATCATGGCCAGCTTATTAATAACTTCTTCCAGAGACTTCCGGCCCAGGTTACGCACCTTCATCATCTCGTCTTCGGTCTTGGAAATCAGGTCCTCAACGGTGTTGATGTTAGCACGCTTCAGGCAGTTGAAGCTTCTGACCGACAGATCCAGCTCCTCGATGGTCATTTCCAGGACCTTATCGCGGATGTCGGGAGACTTCTCAACCACGGTAGACTTGCTGCCCATGGTTTCGCTGAGATCTGTAAACAGCATAAAGTGATCACAGAGGATCCGGGCGCCCAGGGACACTGCATCGCGTGCTGCGATGGTGCCGTCGGTCCAAACCTCCAGAGTCAGCTTGTCGAAGTCGGTCAGATCCTTCACGCGGGTATTCTCCACAGTGTAGTTGACCTTCTTCACAGGGGTGTAGACCGAGTCAACGGGGATAACACCGATGACAGTCTGAGGGGTCTTGTTGCGGTCTGCGGGAACATAACCTCTGCCGTGAGACAGGGTCAGCTCCATGTTCAGGACTGCATCAGGGCCCAGGGTAGCGATGGGATGCTCAGGATTGAGGATCTCCACCTCACTGTCAGCCTTGATATCACCGGCAGTGACCACGCCCTCGCCGGATGCTTCGATGTAAACAGTCTTGGTGCCTTCGCTGTAGAGCTTCGCAATGATGCCCTTCACGTTCAGGACAATCTGAGTCACATCTTCCTTCACACCAGGGATCGAGCTGAATTCATGCTGAACACCTGCAATCTTGATGCTCGTAACTGCAGTTCCGGGCAGAGAAGACAGCAGAATCCGGCGAAGAGAGTTGCCTAACGTGGTGCCATAGCCGCGCTCCAGAGGCTCGACAATGCACTTGCCGTAGGAATTGTCGCCAGGCTTCTCGATACACTCGATGCGCGGCTTTTCGATTTCTACCATTTGTTACCCTCCTTCTTACGTCGGGTGGGCGGCTGGCGCCCACCCTGTCGTCATTCCGTTTTCCTGCCGAGGGTAGCTTATTACTTGGAGTACAGCTCGACGATGAGGTGCTCCTCGATGGGCATATCGATGTCTTCACGCACGGGCAGCTTGGTAACAGTGCCCTTCAGGGTGTTCTTCTCGCGCTCCAGCCACTGGGGCAGGGTCACCATCACAGCGTCCTCACCGGTCAGTCTCTTGAACTTCACGGAAGCACGGCTCTTCTCAGCGACTTCGATCACGTCACCAGCCTTGACCAGGAAGGAAGGAATGTTGACCTTCTTGCCATTGACGGTGAAGTGACCGTGGTTCACCAGCTGACGAGCCTCACGGCGGGTCATGGCGAAGCCCAGGCGATACACCACGTTGTCCAGACGGCGCTCGACCAGAACCAGCAGGTTCTCACCGGTCTTGCCGGGCATACGGGATGCCTTCTCATAATAGGAGCGGAACTGCTTCTCCAGAATGCCATAGACGAACTTGACCTTCTGCTTCTCAGTCAGCTGCAGAGCGTACTCGCTCTTCTTCTTTCTCATCTGACCGCCGGGGTTACGGTTGGTTTCCTTCTTGCTGTAACCCATAACGGTAGGAGAAATGCCCAGTGCCTTACAGCGCTTGGCGATAGGCTGCATATTCTTTGCCATAGTATGTTTTCTCCTTTCCTTCGATCAGACGCGGCGTCTCTTGGGGGGACGGCAGCCGTTGTGAGGAATGGGAGTCACGTCCTTGATCATGGTGACTTCCAGACCAACTGCCTGCAGTGCACGGATAGCTGCCTCACGGCCGGAACCGGGGCCCTTGACGTACACTTCAACGCTCTTCAGGTTGCAAGCCTCGATCGCAGCCTTAGCAGCGGTCTCAGCAGCAGTCTGTGCAGCATAGGGAGTGGACTTTCTGGAGCCACGGAAGCCCAGGCCGCCAGCGGAAGCCCAGGACAGAGCATTGCCGTTGGTGTCGGTCACGGTGACCATGGTGTTGTTGAAGGAAGAGCTGATATGCACTGCACCCTTCTCAATGTTCTTACGCTCGCGGCGTCTTCTGATAACCTTCTTCTTGGGGTTAGCCATAGTGATACTCCTCCTTTCTTACTTCTTCTTGTTAGCGACGGTACGCTTGGGACCCTTACGGGTACGAGCGTTGGTCTTGGTACGCTGGCCACGGACGGGCAGACCCTTACGATGACGCAGGCCTCTGTAGCAGCCGATCTCGTTCAGGCGCTTGATGTCCATTGCCACGTTGCGGCGCAGGTCGCCTTCGACCATGTAATCACGGCCGATGACTTCACGCAGAGCAGCTTCGTCCTGCTCGGTGAGGTCCTTGACTCTGGTGTCAGGATTAATGCCAGTCTCAGCCAGAATCTTGGTGGCGCTGGTACGTCCGATACCATAAATATAGGTCAGACCAATCTCAATTCTCTTGTTCTTCGGCAGGTCGATGCCGGCAATTCTTGCCATAGTTTCAGCGCCTCCTTCTTAACCCTGTCTCTGCTTATGCTTGGGGTTTTCGCAAATGACCATAACTTTGCCCTTGCGCTTGATGATCTTGCACTTCTCGCACATGGGCTTAACGGACGGTCTTACTTTCATAACGTTTTACCTCCTGTAAGCCTGTAGCTTTACTTGGTGGATTTGCTTCGCCAGGTGATCCGACCCCGTGTCAGATCATACGGGGAAATCTGGACCGTAACTTTGTCACCCGGCAGGATACGGATGAAATTCATCCTCAGCTTCCCGGAAATATGAGCCAGAATAATGTGGTCGTTTCCGATATCGACGCGGAACGTGGTGTTGGGCAGGGCCTCAACAACAGTGCCCTCCAGCTCAATCATGTCGCTCTTAGCCAAGCGTCATACCTCCTTGGTATCACTGAACTTATTCCGGAAGACCGCCAGGGCCTTCCTGATTTCACTGTCCAGCACCGGCTCGCCGTCTTTCATGCGGCCGGCAACCGGGTGCGTCCAGAACCCCGCCGAAACAACGTGCTTTCGCCGTTTTTTCTTTGGAGTCTCAATCTTTCTGCATTTTCCGTCCACCAGCCAGAGAAAGTCGCCCTCTTCCCGGTAAACCAGGAAGAACTGATCTTTGTCGTGGCCAGCTTGGGATCGCACAACGTCGCCTCGATGGAACGTCATACCTGCAGATCCCTCACCTGGGTGAGAATTTCAGGCTCACCCTTTGTAATGAGGATCGAGTTCTCATAGTGGGCAGCCAAGGAGCCGTCGGCGGTTCTTACGGTCCAGCCGTCGCGCATGACCTTGACTCTCCAATCTCCTTCATTCACCATGGGCTCCACTGCCAGGGTCATGCCGGGAGCAAGCCGGGGACCACGACCAGGAGTTCCATAGTTGGGAACTTCAGGAGATTCGTGCAGCTGAGCACCTACGCCGTGTCCGACAAAATCCCGGACGATGGAGAAGCCGTTGTCTTCCACGTACTTCTGGATCGCATGGGAAATGTCGCCGACCCGGTAACCGAAGCGAGCGTACTTCATGCCCTCCCAGAAAGACTGCTCGGTGACAGCAATCAGTCTTGCTGCCTCCTCGCTGATCTTTCCGCAGGGGAAGGTCGCTGCACAGTCACCGTGGAAGCCGTCGATGTAGGCGCCGACGTCTACACTCACGATGT
This sequence comes from Ruminiclostridium sp., assembly GCA_017560855.1. Lineage (GTDB taxonomy): Bacteria > Bacillota > Clostridia > Oscillospirales > Oscillospiraceae > Evtepia. The sequence goes on along the minus strand of JAFZEB010000028.1, from coordinate 13,471 downwards.
CACCCTCTTTCAGGACCAGATTACTCGGGATCCCGTGGATGACCTCGTCGTTCACCGAGATGCAGGCGGAGCCGGGGAATCCCCCGTAGCCCAGGAATGAGGGCTTGGCACCCTGACTCTCGATGAACTTACGAACTGCGGTATCTATCTCAAGAGTGGTTACGCCAGGACGTACCATTTTGCCCGCTAACTCGCGAGCCGCCGCGGTAATTTGTCCTGCTCGGCGCATCCCCTCAATATCTCTGGGAGACTTTAAGGTAATCATACATTAAAGACCCAGGACATGCAGAATTGCAGTGGTGGTTTCAGCCACAGTGGGCTGATTATCTACGGATTTCAGGAGGTTTCTCTCTGCGTAGAAATCTTTCAGAGGGGCAGTCTCCTTGTGGTAGACTGCCAGTCTGTCACGGACAACCTCGGGCTTGTCATCTGCACGCTCCTTCAGCTCACCGCCGCAGGAGTCACAGACGCCTTCCACCTTGGGAGGCATGTTTCTCACGTGGAAGGGAGCACCACAGGTAGTGCAGACACGGCGACCATCCATGCGGTCCACGATCACTTCATCTTCGATCTCGATAGAGAGAACTGCATCGAAGGTGACACCGGCCTTCTCCAGAGCCTCAGCCTGGGGAATGGTACGGGGCACGCCATCGAGGATAAAGCCTTCCTGGCAATCGGCCTCTGCCATTCGCTCGGAAATGACACCGATGATCACTTCATCGGGAACCAGCTTGCCAGCATCCATGTACTCCTTAGCCTTCAGGCCGGTAGGAGTGCCGTTCTTCACGGCTGCGCGGAGGATGTTGCCGGTAGAAATTGCAGGGACGCCCAGTTTCTTGGTCAGAATCTCGGCCTGAGTTCCCTTGCCTGCGCCCGGAGGGCCTAACAGAATCAGTTTCATGATATATTACCCCTTATTACTCCAAGAAACCTTTGTAATGCCGCATGAGCATCTGATTCTCAATCATCTTGACAGTCTCCAGAGCAACGCCGCAGACAATGATGACGGAGGTACCGCCAACGGAGATGTTGACGATGCCGGTGATGTTCTCGACAATGATGGGCATAATGGCCACAATGCCCAGATAAATTGCACCGAAGAAGGTCAGACGGTTCAGGACCTTGCCGAGGAACTCAGCGGTGGGTCGACCAGGACGGAAGCCGGGAACAAAGCCGCCGTTCTTCTTCAGGTTATTGGCCACCTCAATCGGATTGAACTGAATGGTGGCATAGAAGTAGCTGAAGCCGATGATCAGGATGAAGTAGATCACAGCATACAGCGCACTGCTGGAATCAAACACAGTCAGGAAGGTGTTCCAGCCGCTGCCCTCAACAGTAGAAGAGGGAACGAACATGCCGATGGTCGCAGGGATCATAGCGATAGACTGCGCAAAGATGATGGGCAGAACGCCGCTCAGGTTGACCTTGATGGGGATGTGAGTGGACTGGCCACCGTACATCTTACGGCCAACAACACGCTTTGCGTACTGAACAGGGATCTTTCGCTCGGCATTGCTGACGAACACGATGAAAACAACCAGAGCGAGCATACCGACGATCAGCAGAGCTGCAACCAGGGGGTGCATTGCCTGTGCATTGTACAGTTCAATGGCCTCCTCGGTCCAGTCGGTCATGTCGGGAGTGCTCAGGTACTTTTTGATGCCGGAGACGATGGTAGTGATCATCGCAGGGCCACGGGAAACGATACCAGTGAACAGGATGATGGAGATACCATTGCCGACACCGAACTCCGTAATCTGCTCGCCCAGCCACATCAGGAAGACTGCACCTGCAGTGAAGGAAACCACGATGACCAGAGCGGGCCAGATACCTTCGGAGGTAACCAGGCCATAGCTCTTGATCAGGGTGTAGTAACCAAAGCCCTGCAGCAGGCCGATTGCCACGGTAGAATACCGGGTGATCGCCTGAATCTTCTTCTTGCCCTCTTCGCCGCCGTCCTTAGCCAGTCTTTCCAGTGCGGGAATCGCAATGGTCAGCAACTGGATGATAATGGAGGCGTTGATATAGGGCTGGATGGACAGTGCAAACAGAGTCGCATTGGAAAGTGCGGAACCACTCAGGGTGTTGAGCAGTCCGAAGATAGTCCCGGAGTTTGCAGAGATGGTCTGCTGAAGGATATCCGTGTTGATGTAGGGAACCGGGATAGCGGCACCCAGACGGAAAATCAGCAGAGCAAAGACCACAAACAGGAGCTTATTGCGCAGATCCGGAAGCTTCCATGCGTTACGGATGGTCTTTAACATCAGACCACCTCGGCCTTCCCGCCTGCCTCTTCGATCTTAGCCTTTGCGGACTCGGAGAAAGCGTTAGCCTTGACAGTCAGCTTCTTGGTGATGGAGCCGTTGCCCAGGATCTTCACGCCATACTCGCACTTGGAGAGGATACCCTTCTCCAGCAGTTCTTCGACAGTGACGACTGCACCGTCTTCGAACTTTTCCAGAGCGGAAACATTGATTGCTTCCAGAGGCTTAGCAAAGATGTTGTTGAAGCCTCTCTTGGGAAGACGACGTGCCAGAGGCATCTGGCCGCCTTCGAAACCGACGCGGACGCCGCCACCGGAACGGGACCACTGGCCCTTCTGGCCGCGACCTGCGGTCTTACCATTGCCGGAACCATTGCCACGGCCCTTACGGAATGCCTTAGGGTTGGAGCCGGGAACGGGAGAAAGTTCATGCAGTTTCATGTTGCGCACCTCCTTACTTTTCCTCGGTGACCTGGATCAGGTAACCGATGTGGGCAATCTTGCCACGGGTGGCAGCATTGTCAGGCTGCACGGTGGTGTCGCCGATCTTGCGCAGGCCCAGGGCCTCTGCGGTGGCCTTATGCTTAGCAATACGGCCGTTCAGGCTCTTGACGAGCTTAATGTTCAGGTTAGCCATTTCTTAAGCCCTCCTTAGCCTACGATTTCTTCCACGCTCTTACCGCGGATACGAGCGACGGTCTCGGGGCTACGCAGGGACTTCAGGCCCTCCATGGTAGCGGAGACGACGTTCTGGGGGTTGTTAGAGCGCAGGCACTTGGTACGGATATCCTTGATGCCAGCAGCTTCCAGGACGGCACGAACGGGGCCGCCAGCGATAACGCCGGTACCGGGAGCAGCAGGCTTCATCAGAACGCGGCCAGCACCGAACTCACCGATAACTTCGTGAGGAATGGTGGTGCCGGACATAGCGATGGTGAACATGTTCTTCTTGGCAGCTTCCAGACCCTTGCGGATAGCTTCGGGAACTTCTGCAGCCTTACCCAGGCCGAAACCGACCTTGCCCTTCTCGTCGCCGACGACGACCAGAGCGGAGAACTTCATCACGCGGCCGCCCTTGACGGTCTTGGAGACGCGGTTCAGGGAAACGACTTTTTCGACAAACTCGCTGGGTTCTCTTTCAAATCTAGCCATTTTTCGTTTCCTCCTCCCTTAGAATTCCAGGCCGGCAGCGCGTGCGCCTTCTGCCAGAGCCTTCACGCGGCCGTGATACAGGTAACCGCCACGGTCAAAGACAACAGTGTCGATGCCCTTATCCTTTGCGCGCTGAGCAATTGCTTCGCCAACCTTGGTAGCGGCTTCGCAGTTGTTGCCGCGGCCTTCAAAGCCCTTCTCCAGGGAAGATGCAGCGACCAGAGTCACGCCCTTAGTATCATCAATGATCTGAGCGTAGATGTTGGTACCGCTGCGGAAAACGTTCAGACGGGGTCTCTCGGATGTGCCGGAGACTTTACCGCGAACGCGCTTATGACGCTTATGACGCTGAGCGTTAGTATCGGGTCTCTTAATCATTTAGGCACACCTCTTTCTTACTTCTTTACGCCGGTCTTGCCTTCCTTGCGGCGGATGACCTCGTCAGTATACTTGATACCCTTGCCCTTGTAGGGTTCCGGGGGTCTCTTGCCTCTGACCTCAGCAGCGAACTGACCGACCTTCTGCTTGTCGGTGCCGTTGATGATGATCTTGTTGGGAGAGGGAACTTCGATGGTGATGCCTTCGGGCTCTTCCATGATGACAGGGTGGGAGAAGCCGATGTTCATGTTCAGCTTGTTGCCTTCCTTAGCCACACGGTAGCCGACGCCATTGACGTCCAGTTCCTTCTTGAAGCCCTCGGTGACGCCGATCACCATGTTGCTCAGCAGGGTGCGGGTCAGGCCATGCAGGGAACGGTTTTCTTTCTCATCGTTAGGACGGGTGACAACGATCACGCCGTCTTCGCGGGTCAGGGTCATCTTCTCACTCAGCTTCTGGGTCAGGGTGCCCTTGGGGCCCTTAACGGTGATCAGATTGCCTTCGCCCATAGTCACTTCCACGCCAGCAGGGATGGAGATGGGCATTTTACCGATTCTAGACATAGTAAAACTCTCCTCCTTACCAGATGAATGCCAGGACTTCGCCGCCGACGTGTGCTGCACGAGCAGCCTTATCGGTCATGACGCCCTTGGAAGTGGACACGATTGCAACACCCAGGCCACGCAGGACGCGGGGCAGCTCGTCAGCACCAGCGTAGACACGCAGGCCGGGCTTGGAGACGCGGCGCAGGCCGGAGATGACCTTTTCCTTGCCGGGGTTGTTGTACTTCAGGGTAACGTGAATAACGCCCTGGTTGCCGTTATCGACCAGCTGGAAGGACTTGATGTAGCCTTCGTCCAGCAGGATCTGAGCGATTGCCTTCTTCATGTTGGAAGCAGGAATGTCAACGGTGTCATGCTTGGCGTTGTTCGCGTTGCGGATACGAGTCAGCATATCCGCAATGGGATCGGTGATGTGCATAGGTATATACCTCCTATAAGATTACAGACTCTGTCTGTATCAACGGCAAGGTATCGATCCTCACCGGAATCGACCTATTGCCGTTGGCTGGGGAAAAGTTTTATGGGAAACCCGACCGGATGGCTTCCATCCGGTCAGGCTTAGCCATACAAATTACCAGGAAGCCTTCCGGACGCCGGGGATCTGGCCCTTATGTGCCAGCTCGCGGAAGCAGATACGGCAGATGCCATAGTCACGCAGGTAAGCGTGGGGACGGCCGCAGATCTTGCAACGGTTGTAACGGCGGGTGGAAAACTTAGGCTCAGCCTGCTGCTTGAGCTTCATGGATAACTTAGCCATTTCTCGTTCTCCTCCTAATTACTTGGCAAAGGGAGCGCCAACCAGGGTCAGCAGCTCACGGGCTTCTTCGTCGGACTGTGCAGTGGTGCAGATGACGATATCCATGCCGCGGATCTTGTCGATCTTGTCGTACTCGATCTCGGGGAAGATCAGCTGCTCCTTGATGCCCAGAGCATAGTTGCCGCGGCCGTCGAAAGCGTTGGCGTTGATGCCGCGGAAGTCACGGACACGGGGCAGAGCCACGTTGAACAGACGATCCATGAACTCCCACATCTTGTCGTGGCGCAGGGTGACCTTAGCGCCGATGGGCATGCCCTCACGCAGCTTGAAGTTAGCAACAGACTTCTTAGCCTTGGTGACGACAGCCTTCTGGCCGGTGATGATGCCCAGGTCGCGGACAACGTTGTCCAGAACCTTGGGGTTCTCACGAGCTTCGCTGCAGCCCACGTTGATGACGATCTTCTCGATGCGGGGGATCTGCATGGTGCTCTTGTAGTTGAACTTCTGCATGAGAGCAGGAGCAACTTCTTCGGTATACTTAGTCTTCAGGTTAGGCATAGTATTCTACTCCTCCTCTCTTAGATTTCAGCGCCGCACTTCTTGCAGACGCGGACCTTCTTGCCGTCCACGATCTTGCTTGCGGGGCGGGTAGCCTTGTCGCACTTGGGGCAGACGCGCATGACCTTGCATGCGTACAGGGGGGCTTCCTTCTTGATGATGCCGCCCTCTTCACCCTGCTTGCGGGGGCGAGTGTGACGGGACACCATGTTGATGCCCTCGACGACAACCTTGCCGTCCTTGGGCATCACAGCAATGACCTTGCCGCGCTGGCCCTTGTCCTTGCCGGTGATAACGACGACCTGGTCGTCCTTCTTAATGCTCATTTTGTTCATCATCTTTGTACCCTCCCTTACAGAACTTCGGGAGCCAGGGACAGGATCTTCATGTAGTCCTTGTCGCGCAGCTCACGTGCCACAGGGCCAAAGATACGGGTGCCTCTGGGGTTCTTGTCTTCCTTGATGATGACAGCTGCGTTGTCGTCGAAACGGACATAGCTGCCGTCAGCGCGGCGAACGCCCTTGGAGGTACGAACCACAACAGCGCGAACAACGTCGCCCTTCTTGACGGTACCGCCGGGAGCTGCCTTGCGGACAGAAGCGACGATCACGTCGCCGATGCTGGCGTACTTGCGGGAAGAACCGCCCAGCACGCGGATAGCCTTAATTTCCTTGGCGCCGGTATTGTCAGCAACCTTCAGATGAGTTTCCTGCTGGATCATTTACGGCACCTCCTTACTTAGCCTTCTCGATGATCTCGACCACGCGCCATCTCTTGTCCTTGGACAGGGGACGGGTCTCCATGACCTTGACGCGGTCGCCAACACCACAGGTGTTGTTCTCGTCATGAGCCTTCAGCTTGTAGGTTCTCTTGACGATCTTCTTGTACAGGGGGTGTGCCACACGGTCGGCAATGGCAACAACCACGGTCTTATCCATCTTATCCGAGACCACCAGGCCGACTCTGGTCTTACGGGAAGAAGTTCTGTTTTCACTCATGATTCAGTTCCTCCTTACTGGCCAGCGATCTGCTGCTCACGAATAATGGTCTTGACTCTGGCAATGTCACGCTTCACTTCGGTGATGCGGACAGTATTTTCCAGCTGATTGGTGGCATGCTGGAGACGGAGCTGGAACAGATCCTTTTTCAGCTCAACCAGCTTCTTTTCCAGATCAGCGGAAGACATCTTGCGTACTTCGTTTGCCTTCATCATGCTTCACCACCATTCTCGCCCTCAGCGGCAGTTTCTTCTTTAATCACGAACTTAGTCTTGACGGGCAGCTTGTGGCTTGCCAGACGCATAGCCTCACGGGCAACCTCTTCGGAGACACCGGCGATCTCAAACATGATACGGCCGGGCTTGACCACTGCAACCCAGTACTCGGGAGAACCCTTACCGGAACCCATTCGGGTCTCAGCGGGCTTCTCGGTGATGGGCTTGTCGGGGAAGATCTTGATCCAGACCTTACCACCACGCTTGGTGTAACGGGTCATTGCGATACGAGCAGCCTCGATCTGGCGGCTGGTGATCCATGCGGGCTCCAGAGCCTGCAGACCAAACTGACCGTAAGTCACGGTGTTGCCGCGGGTAGCCTTGCCCTTCAGGCGGCCACGGTGAACGCGGCGATATTTAACTCTCTTAGGCAGCAGCATTAGGCGTTGCCTCCTTCCTTGGCACCGGCTGCAGGCCGGGGACCACGGTTGTTGTTGTAACCACCCTGACGGTTGCCGTAGCCGGGCTTGCGGTCACGGTTGAAGCCGCCTTCACGACGGTCACCGCGGCGGCGAGGACGGTCGGAGCGCTCCTTGAAGTTCTTGGTGTCCAGGGTACGGGGGGTGGTGCGCAGGGTCTGGCTCAGGACTTCGCCCTTGTAGATCCAAACCTTGATGCCGATACGACCGTAGGTGGTTGCTGCCTCAGCAAAACCATAGTCGATGTCAGCGCGGATGGTCTGCAGGGGGATGGTGCCGTCGTGATAGCACTCGGAACGAGCGATCTCGGCGCCGCCCAGACGGCCGGAGCACATGACCTTGATGCCGCGAGCGCCCATGCGCATTGCACGGCCCATGCAGTTCTTCATTGCACGGCGGAAAGCGATACGCTTCTCCAGCTGCTGAGCAATGTTCTCAGCCACCAGCTGTGCGTCCATGTCGGGGGTCTTGACCTCGACGATGTTCAGAGCGACAGGCTTGCCCAGCTTCTTTTCCAGCTCCAGGCGCAGACGCTCGATCTCAGTGCCGCCCTTGCCGATAACGACGCCGGGACGTGCACAGTGCAGGTAGATCTTGACCTTAGCGTTGTCACGCTCGATCTCGATCTTGGGGATACCTGCGGAGTACAGGGTCTTCTTCAGATACTTACGCAGGTTGTAGTCTTCGACGACCAGGTCGCCCACCTTCTCGTTGCGAGCGTACCAGCGGGAGTCCCAGTCCTTGATGACACCCACGCGAAGACCGTGGGGATTAATTTTCTGTCCCATGTTCTGACTCCTCCCTTATGCCTTCTCAGCCACGCTGATGGTGACGTGAGAGGTTCTCTTGTTGATGCGGTAAGCACGGCCCTGTGCGCGGGGCATGATGCGCTTCAGAATGGGGCCGGGAGTTGCAAAGACCTCTGCAACATACAGCTTCTCGGGGTCCATGCCGTGGTTGTTCTCGGCATTGGCTGCTGCGCTGTTCATCAGCTTCAGCAGGGGCTCGGAAGCAGCCTTGGGAGTGGTCATCAGGATTGCAGTTGCCTGGGGCAGGCTCTTGCCGCGAATCAGGTCTGCAACGATCTTCACCTTACGGGGAGAGATGCGAATATACTTTGCGTGAGCTTTTGCTACCATTTTATCTCTCCTCCTTACTTACCAGTCTTGCTGCCAGCGTGACCGCGGTAGGTACGGGTGGGAGCAAACTCACCCAGCTTGTGGCCGACCATGTCCTCGGTGACATAGACGGGCACGTGCTTGCGGCCATCGTGAACTGCGATGGTGTGGCCGACGAAAGCGGGGAAGATGGTGGAGGCTCTGCTCCAGGTCTTCAGCACCTTCTTATCGCCGGACTCGTTCATTTCCTTAACCCGCTTCAGGAGCTCGGGGGCGCAAAACGGGCCTTTCTTGATGCTTCTGCTCATTGTTTTACTGCCTCCTTACTTCGCATTGCGGCGCTTGACAATAAACTTGTCAGTGCGGTTCTTGGTCTTACGAGTCTTGTAACCCAGAGCAGGCTTGCCCCAAGGAGTGACAGGACCGGGACGACCAACGGGGGACTTACCCTCACCACCACCGTGGGGATGGTCGTTGGGGTTCATGACGGAGCCGCGGACGGTGGGTCTCCAACCCATGTGACGCTTACGGCCAGCCTTACCGATGGTGATGTTCTCATGCTCGATGTTGCCGACCTGGCCGATGGTTGCCTTGCAGTCCAGACGGATGATGCGGACCTCGCCAGAGGGCATACGGATCTGAGCAACGCCATTCTCCTTAGCCATCAGCTGTGCGAAGGTACCTGCGGAACGGACCAGCTGGCCGCCCTTGCCGGGGTACATCTCGATGTTGTGGATGACGGTACCGGTGGGGATGTTAGCCAGGGGCAGGCAGTTACCGGGCTTGATGTCAGCGCCGGTGGAGGAGATGACCTGGTCGCCAGCCTTCAGGCCAACGGGAGCCAGGATGTATCTCTTTTCGCCGTCCTCGTACTGCAGCAGTGCGATGTAGGCGGAACGGTTGGGGTCATACTCCAGGCGCAGGACAGTTGCGGACATGTCCAGCTTGTTGCGCTTGAAGTCGATGATACGATACTTACGCTTGTTGCCGCCGCCGCGATGACGGACGGTGATGCGGCCGTAGCTGTTGCGGCCTGCGTGCTTCTTCAGGGTCTCAGTCAGGCTGCGCTCGGGCTTTGCCTTCTTATCGATGCCCTCGAAGCCGGACACGGTCATATGACGGCGCGCAGGAGTTACGGGCTTAAAGCTCTTAGTTGCCATTTTCCTTTAACCTCCTTATGCCATGCCTTCGAAGAACTCGATGGTCTTGGAATCTGCAGTCAGGGTGACGACTGCCTTCTTCCAGCTTGCCTGACGGCCAGCGGGGAAACGACCGGTGCGCTTCATCTTACCGGTAACGTTCAGGGTGTTGACCTTGGAGACCTTAACGCCGAAGATCTCTTCAACAGCCTTTGCAATGTCGATCTTGGTAGCGGACTTAGCGACCTCGAAGACGTACTTCTTCATCTCGGTGTCAGCCATGGACTGCTCGGTGATCACAGGGCGTCTGATGATGTCGTATGCGGTCTTCATGCGAACACCTCCTCAATGATTGCCAGTGCCTTCTGGTCGATGACCAGCTTCTCAGCGTTGACGATGTCGTAAACGCTCAGGATCTTGGCGGTGGTGGTGGAGACGCCGGGGATGTTGCGAGCGGACTTGTAAACAGCCTCGTTGACCTCGGGGGTAACGAAGATGGTCTTGCCAGCATTCACAGCGTCCAGGAAGCTCTTGATGCTCTTGGTCTTGATAGCGTCCAGAGCCAGGTTGTCAACGACCAGCAGGTTGCCGGAAGCAGCCTTGTCGGACAGGACGGACTTCAGTGCCAGTCTCTTCAGCTTGCGGTTCAGACGATAGCTGTAATCGCGGGGCTTGGGAGCGAACACGATGCCGCCGTGGGTCCACTGGGGAGCACGGGTGCTGCCCTGACGAGCGTGGCCGGTGCCCTTCTGTCTCCAGGGCTTCTTGCCGCCGCCGGAAACCTCTGCGCGGGTCAGAGCGGACTGAGTGCCCTGACGGCAGTTTGCCAGGTGGTTGACCACGACTGCGTGCACAGCGGGCTCATTGGGCTCTACGCCGAAAACGCCAGCGGAGAGTTCCACTTCGCCGATCTGCTGACCGGCCATGTTGTACATATTAGCTTTAGGCATTTCTCAAACTCTCCTTTCTTTAGCGGTTTCTTGCAGATGCCTTCTGGGGGTTGGCACGTGCGGAAGCCTTCTGCGGGTTGGAGCTGATGCCTGCATCGCCCTTCTTCTCGCGGATGGTCTTAGCGGTGGACTTCAGGTAGACGATGCCGCCCTTGGGGCCGGGGATGGCGCCGCAGACTGCGATCAGGTTGAACTCGGGATCAACGGAAACGACGTCCAGGTTCATGACGGTAACCTGCTCGTTACCCATCTGGCCAGTGCCGATCTTGCCCTTGAAGATACGAGAGGGATCGGTACCGGAACCCATGGAACCTGCATGACGGTGGACGGGGCCGCCACCGTGAGTCATACGACCACGGCCAGCGTTCCAGCGCTTGATAACGCCCTGGAAGCCCTTACCCTTGCTGATGCCGGTCACGTCGATGTGATCGCCCTTAGCAAAAACGTCTGCCTTGATTTCGTCACCCACGTTCATCTCAGCGGCCTTGTCGAGCTTGAACTCCTTCAGGACCTTCTTCATGGGGACTTCTGCCTTCTTCAGGTGGCCCTGTTCGGGCTTGGTCAGCTTCTTCTCTTCCACGTCCTGGAAGCCCAGCTGCACGGCGTTGTAGCCGTCCTTCTCCTCGGTCTTCTTCTGAACAACGACGCAGGGACCTGCTTCGATGACAGTGACCGGGATGACCTTACCGGCTTCGTCGAAGATCTGGGACATACCGATCTTTCTGCCGATGATGGCCTTTTCCATGTTGGTTTTCCTCCTTAATAGGTTATTGGTTGGCAAACTTGACCATTGGACTGTCATTGGTTTGTCAACATGACCCGCCTGTCTCTATTTAATGCGACAGGCAGCGGGTACACTTAGTTGGGTTGGCTGTCTGGTTCGTTCAGCTCTTACAGCTTAATCTCGATCTCCACACCAGCGGGCAGATCCAGGCTCATCAGCGCTTCCACAGTCTTGGGGGTGGTGTTGGTGATGTCGATCAGGCGCTTGTGAGTGCGGCGCTCAAACTGCTCACGGCTGTCCTTGTACTTGTGGACTGCACGCAGGATGGTGACGATCTCCTTCTTGGTGGGCAGGGGGATGGGACCGGAGACGGTAGCGCCGGTGCGCTTAGCGGTCTCAACGATCTTCTCTGCGCTCTGGTCGATAAGCTGATGGTCGTAAGCCTTCAGTCTGATACGAATCATTTCATTCTGTGCCATGTTGATGTCTTCCTCCTAAGAAACATACGAAGTGTCAATAGTGTCTTTGCCACGCTCCGTACGGTGGGGAACCCGATACACTTATCCGTGCGTATCACTCCATAAGCATGAAGAAAACCGGCAAAATACGCCGGCTTTTTGGCCTCCTGTCATGGCGATATACGCCATGCAGCAAGTTCCCCAGCCGCCCGATTCACGGACATACTCCACGGAAGTTACCTCCTTTCGGAGCAATCTCCCGTATCATCGCAGACTGCGCTCTTTCACGCGCTCCATAATAATACAACAAAAGGGCCTTTCTGTCAACGATTTTTACAACGAAAGTCAACCTAAAAACCCACAAAAAACAACCTTCACAGGCCCCTCTCTTGGACATATTTTATATGACAAGACAAAAGTTCGGCGATAGATGTAGGGTCTGACCCATACTCCCCCGCAAGTTATTGGGGTAAACAGGCTGCAGAAACCCAAGCCACCCCCAAATGGGGTGTCTGTATGTATCTATTATATATAATGTTGCCCCAAAAGAAAAGGGGTTGTCTTTTACAGTTTGGTTACAATCCGTCTATTTGCGCAAAAAATCGGCCTCCGCCCAATGCAGAAGCCGATTTTACAAGTGTTTTACTCAATCCAGCCCTTGGCTGCCCACTCCTGGATCTGCTGGAAGTCGTGACCGAAGAGAAGCTGAGCATCCAGTTCCTTCTCCATCTTCTTCACACGCTCCAGGTTGTCAAAGAATTCATCGGTGGTCTTGTTGATGGTGCCGCCAGGAGGGATCCCCTGGTCATAGCTGTCCCGGGTGTAGATGGTATCGCTGGTAGTGAGGATGGTACCGCTATTCTCGGTCTTCAGGATCAGGCCAATGACACCAGGGGTGTGGGACTTCTGCACAAAGAGTCCAAAGTCCTCCGCCAGCCAGGTATCCTGATTGATGGTCTGGAACTGGATGCCCTCCACGTCAAACAGAGAGCGGATGTAAGCCCCGCCGTTGCCGGTGGTGACGCTGAACCAGGCCTCCTTCAGGTCGGCCTCAGAGACCAGGACATTTTTTATGGCCTTGGTACCCACAAAGTCCTTCAGACCGGCAGCATGGTCAAAGTGCAGATGAGAGATGATGATCTGGTCGATATCCTCCGGGGTCAGGCCCTTGGAAGCCAGGGCCTCCTTCACGGAGATGCACTCCACCACAGGGTAGTTGTGCAGCATGTCAGGGGTATAGAGGGTCTCATGCTCGTGGCAGTTGCCGGTATCATATAAAATGTTGCCCAGAGTGGGATGCTGGATGAGCAGAGCCACAGCCGGAGACTTGATCATCTCCTCTTCGTCCTCCCACTGGACCAGACGGAATTTGGGGAATTCCATTCTTCCCAGGTACAGCACACTGAACTTCATACCCATTTCTCATCGCTCCTTATATTATATAATGTATAGGAATATCATACCACGCCTCTTCCCTTTTGACAAGTCGCAGCCCCAAGAAACAAAAACCCTGAAGCGAATTTCGTTTCAGGGATAACAAAAAGAAAGCTCCCGAACGTTTTCACGTTCGGGAGCTGGCACGGCAGAAGGGACTCGAACCCCTGACCTACTGGTTCGTAGCCAGTTACTCTATCCAACTGAGCTACTGCCGCATGTCGGTCGCTCTCGCTGACGACTTTTGAATGATAACACAGGTTCCCGGAAAATGCAAGTCTTTTC
>JAFZEB010000027.1 GCA_017560855.1 Ruminiclostridium sp. | reverse complement strand
GGTCATCTGCAAGCCCGACCGCCGGGTCATCTACAGCGGCTGTCAGTGGAGCAAGATCGGGGAGACCGGCAATCTGGGGGCCTTTGTCCTGGAGAAGGTCTCTGTGGTGGCCGCCCGCCGTCTGGAGACTGGCGCATGACCGCCCCGGACTGGCTGAGACTGGGGGGAGGGCGTTCTGCCCTCCCTCTGGCCGACGGCAGGAGTCTGCGGCTTCTGACTGTACGGGAGGTGCTGGAGGCCCGCCGGGAGAGTTTGGACCTGGAAGGGGACACGGCTCTTTGCAGCAACGCCTGTCTCCTGGCCCGGGCCTTGGTTCGGGCGGGGAAACCGGTCTATCCCCACGGGCGGGCCGTTTTGGAGGGGTTGCCCCCGGAGGAGATCGAGAAGCTGGCCGGGATTTGGGCGGATTTTGACCGGCGGGAGAACCCCGGTCTCACCGCCCACCCGGACCGGGTGGAGGAACTGAAAGCCACTTTGAAAGCCTTGCCCCAGGAGCGGCTCAGGTGGAAGGTCCTTCGGGCCTTTGGGGCCCTGCCCACCGAGGAGCGGGTCAGGGCCATGACCGGGCGGGACTACCTGTGGTGTGCCCTCCACCTGCTCCTGGATGAGGAGGAGGTCCTGGATCGGCTTTGTCCCGCCTGCCGGGCCCAGGCAGAGGAGGACCGCTGTCCCGTCTGCGGCGGGGCCCACGGGGAACGGACCGCAGAGACCAACGGGGCCTTTGACTGGGAACGGTTCCGGGCCATGAGAGAGGGGTGAGGATATGATCGACTATCTGGAAGACCTGTTGGAGGAGGAGGGCGCGGTGGAACTCACCGGGCGGCCTCTGCTCCCGGTGGGGCGGCGAACGGCCTCTCTCTGGGAGGAGGAGCTCTCTCTCCGGTCAGGACCGAGTTCGAGGAAAGGCACCCCTGCAGAAGGGGCCGTGGGCCAAGGAAGAGACCGGCTGACCGACGCTGGCAGACCCTCCTGGGCTGAGGAAGCTGTGCCCCTTCGGTCTGCCGGGGTCCGGCTGTTGGAGGACCTTCGCCGGGCGGAACTTGCCGCCGGGGCTATTCGGCAGCAGGCAAAGCCTCTGACGGTGCCCCTCACCGGAGAAAGGCCCCAGGCGGGAAGCCTGGACCTGCAGGCCATGGACCGGGCGGTCCAGCGGGACGCCCGCCGATACGACGGGGGCTTTTCCCTCTATTAAATATATGGAAGGAGCGAGACGATGGAACTGACGCCCATGCAGTACAAGGGGTACGTGTGGCCCCACAATCCCAGGACCTACACCATCCGGTATCAGCGGCAGGTGGCCGTCCATAAGATCCCCTTTGGTCGGTATGCCATGCAGGACCTGGGACTCACCCGCCGGGTCATGGCGGGAGAGGGGGAGTTTTTCGGCCCCAAGGCCTATGAAGAATTCAAAAAGCTGGCCGCCGTCTTTTACGAGGGCGGGCCGGGGCCTCTGATCCACCCCGTGTGGCAGTCCTCCCAGGCCTACCTGGTGGAGCTTTTCCTGGCCCAGGAACCCCGAAAGGACTACGTGCGGTACACCTTTACCTTCTGGGAGACCTATGAGGGGTACAGCCAGAGCCTGCGAGGAGGGAAACCCACAGCAGAGTCCTCCCGGCCCAGGACCTATATCCTGGCCCAGGGAGAGACCTTCTGGTCGGTGGCCCGGGACCATGGCCTTACCGAGGAGGAACTGCTGGCCCTGAACCCCCAGGTGAAGAATCCCAGTCTGGTCAAGGGGGGCTCTGCCCTCTATGTGAAGTGAGGTGAGGGAATGACGGAATGGACCATGACCTGCTATGACGGCAGGACCTTCGCCCTCCCCACGCCCCTGGCCTGGCGGCTGGATTACGGTCTGGGAGACCCCTGCGACGGCTTCTGGGTCAAGACCCTGTGGACGGCGGGGGAGGAAGACCGCCTGGCCGACGGGGTGCGGATGACCGTCCGGCATCAGGGGGAGGTGGTCTTCACCGGGGTGGTGGACGAGTGCCTCTGCCAGTGGACCCACCGGGGGTGCACGGCGGAGATCTCCGGGCGGGGTCTTCAGGGCCTTCTCCTGGACAACCAGGCCGAGGCCGCCGACTACGGCCTTGCCACCCTGGAGGAAATTTTACGGCGGTATGTGACCCCCTTCGGCATCGACTTGGCCCTGCCGGTATCCCTGCCCGGGGCGGCGGGGTTTTCGGTGTCTTCCGGCAGCAGCTGCTGGAAGGTCCTCTACCAGTTCGCCCGGTACCACGGCGGGGTAACGCCCCGGTTTGACCGGCGGGGGAACCTCCATCTGGAACCCTGGCAGGACGGGCCCCCCGTGGTCCTGGACGAGACGGCTCCGGTGACCCGGACTGCCCTCCGGGAGACCCGGTACGGGGTCCTGTCCCAGGTGACCGTGAAGGACCTTTCCGGCTGGAGTTCCCAGACTGAGGTGAACCAGGACTTTCTGGACCGGGGCGGCTGCGCCCGGCGGGTCATATGCCTGCCTCGGAAGGTGGGCCATCAGGCCCGACGGTACCAGGCCCGGTTCCAGCTGGACCGGTCGGCGGCACGAATGCGCCAGGTGGAACTCACCCTGGCCCTCCCCTTTGCCGCCTGGCCGGGGGATCTGGTGCAGCTCACCCGAGCCGGGTGGAGCCGGAATGGCCTGTACCGGGTCCAGGAGTGCTCGGTGGAGATGAGTGAACGGGGGATTCAGACCATTCTTGTGCTGGGTGACCCGGATGCGGTGCTGTAACGACTGGGCCGTATATGGGGTCAAAATTCCCAGCCTATGGTAGGGGCGATTCACGAATCGCCCGCAACGTGGTTCGAGCACTTTGGGTGACGGGCGCATCGTGATGCGCCCCTACGAATACGGAAAGGGTCGTACAACCCTGAAAATAGGAGGTCTGTTATGTGGATGGCAAGACCCAGGGGGCAGAGCCTCCTGGAAGAACCGGCCGCCCAGACCGGACCGGTGACCCTGGCCGGGACCCCGGTGGGGGTGGGCCTGGAGGGGGAACGGCGAGACGTGGCCCTCTTTGGCCCCGGCGGCTATCACTGGGTTCCGGGACGAGGAGATCAGGTGTTGGTGGTGAAGACCGGTCCTGAGGAGGCTCCCGCTCTGGTGGGGGTCCGGCAGGAGGAGGATCTGGAGCCGGGGGAGGTCTTCCTCTCTGTGGCAGAGGGGGCGGGGATCCGCCTGAAGCCCGACGGAACCATCGCCCTCACGGGAAAGATCACCGTGAACGGACAGGAGGTGTGAGCGAATGGCGAACAAACTGCGGGAGGGAGACTATTGCCCGGAAGGGGGTGGCACCTTTGCCCAGGCAGAGGGTGCGGAAGCCCTGCTGGAACGGGTGATGTTCAAGCTTCAAGTTCGCCGGGGGAGCTTTCCCCTGATGCCTGACCTGGGCAGCCGCCTGTATCTTCTGCCCCGGGCCAAAGCCTCTGCCCGGGCTGCCCTGGGGGCTGGTTACGCCGCCGAGGCCCTGGCAGGGGAGGAGGTGACGGTTACCCGGACGGAATGGGAGGAGGAGAGCCGACGGCTGACGGTCTTCCTGCGGTGGCAGGGAGAGGAGCTGTCGGCCAGCGTGAACATCGGAGAGGAGTGAGACGGTGAAAACCACAGAGGAGATTTATCGGGAGATGATGGACTGCTTCGCCCGGGAGACCGGCATGGAGCCTGACGGCACCGGGGAACTGGCGGTGCGGATGTACGCCCTGGCCGCCCAGGTCTATGGCCTGTACCAGGAGGCGGAATGGACCCGCCGCCAGTGTTTCCCCCAGACGGCCACCGGGGAGGACCTGGACAAGCACGCCTTTCTCCGGGGCCTTGTCCGGCAGGAGGCCCGCCCGGCAGAAGGGACCCTGCGGTTCCTGGTGAGCGGCCCGGCCTCCCAGGACCTGACCATCCCCCAGGGAACGGTGGCCATGACGGCAGGGCTGGTTTCCTTTAAGACCACTCGGGAGGGGGTCTTGAAGGCCGGGACCAACGCCGTGGAGGTCCCTGCCCGGGCGGTCCAGCCCGGGGCGGCGGGGAATGTCCCGGCGGGAACGGTCCGGACCATGGCGGTGGCCCCAGTGGGGGTGGACGGCTGCACCAACCCCACAGCTTTTACCGGAGGATGTGGGGAGGAGGGAGACGAGGCCCTTCGTACCCGGATCCTGGCCAGCTACCGGCGGCTGCCCAACGGCACCAATGCCGCCTACTATGAGCAGGAGGCCCTGGCAGTGGACGGGGTGACGGCAGTCACCGTCCTGCCCAGAAACCGGGGCCTGGGGACGGTGGACCTGTATGTCACCGGGCCGTCAGGCCTGCCCTCGTCAGACCTGCTGGCGGCGGTTCAGGAGGACCTGCAGACCAAACGGGAGATCGGGGTGGACCTGCAGGTCCTGGCCCCGGCAGGGGTGAAGACCGATGTGCTGGTGACGGTAAAGGTCCGGGAGGGGATGGACGGCGGGGCCGTTCGCTCTGCGGTGGCCGCTGCCCTGGAGACCTTCTTTGACGGCACCCTTCTGGGGAAGGACCTTCTGCTGGCCCGTCTGGGCCAGGTGGTCTACCAGGTGGACGGGGTGGAGAACTACAAGTTCTATGCCCCGGCCAACGACCTGGCGGTGGCGGTGGGTCAGCTTCCCGTCCTGGGGACCCTGGCGGTGGAGGAGATGCCATGAGCTTTGGACAGAACCTGCGGGACCTGCTGACCCCCCTGGGGGTCTACCGCTGGGAGGGGTCCTTCCAGTGGGGGGAGCTTCAGAGCGAGGGCATGGCCTTGGATGGGGTGGCCGAGACCCTGGCGGAGCTCCAGCGGGAAATGAACCTGGCCACTGCCCAGGGGGAAGGGCTTGCCGGGATCCAGGCCCTGCTGGGGGTGGACCCGGGGGCCAGAGACAAGGAGGAGCTGCGGCTGGCTCTGGCGGCACTCCTGCGGATCGGCAGGGACAGCTTCACCCTGGCAGCTATGAACGACACCCTCCGGGGCTGCGGTCTGCCTGCCCGGGTGGAGGAGACCGGGGACCCCCTACATCTTGTGGTGTCCTTCCCGGGAGTTGGAGGGATCCCGGCAGATCTTGATCGGATGCAGGCCATTATTCAGGCCATTCTCCCCTGCCATGTGTGGGTGGAATATGCCCTTTCTGCCATGACCTGGGGGGCGTTGGAGGCCAGATTTCTGGATTGGGACAGCCTGGAAGGTGACAAAATCACTTGGACGGACCTGGAGGATATGGTAGGCTAATCTAAAAGGTTACAAAACAACCACAAGGGATTGTGTGGGTGGAACAAAGGCAACCCCAAATTTTGTACAATATTGATGAAATTCCGAAAAGGGGTGATGTCAATACTTGACTGCAAGAAAGTGGGATGCTATGATATGTGTGCCATTCCAGGAGAGGCACAAGATTTAGTGCCTGGCTTGGGGTGAACACACTAGATACGCACCATCCCTTGTGCTTTTCCAAGGGATACAGTATATAAGGAGAGAGTGCCCATGACGACTGTACAGCAGATTCGTAAACGAGACGGGCGAGTGGTTCCGTTTCATGAAAATAAGATTGCAGACGCCATCAACAAGGCCTTCGAAGCCACCTACAAGCCCGGCTACGAAGAGACTGCCCAGCGTCTGGCCCACGAAGTCGCTTCCGTTCTGGAGGTAGAGGGCAGCGCCTGCCCCGATGTGGAACACATCCAGGACATCGTGGAACGGGTCCTGATGGACAACGGCTACGTCCAGACTGCCAAGGCCTACATCCTGTACCGCTCCGAGCGCAACCGTGCCAGAGAGATGAACACCCGCCTCATGAAGATCTATGAGGACATCACCTTCTCCTCTGCCAAGGACAGCGACATCAAGCGGGAAAACGCCAACATCGACGGTGACACTGCCATGGGCACCATGCTCAAGTACGGCAGTGAGGGCTCCAAGCAGTTCTACCAGATGTTCGTCATGAAGCCCGAGCACGCTGTGGCCCACCAGAACGGCGACATCCACATCCACGACATGGACTTCGCCCCCATGGGCACCACCACCTGCACCCAGATCGACCTGATCCAGCTCTTTGACGGCGGCTTCTCCACCGGTCACGGCACCCTCCGTGAGCCCAACGACATCGCTTCCTATGCGGCTCTGGCCTGCATCGCCATTCAGTCCAACCAGAACGACCAGCACGGCGGCCAGTCCATCGTGAACTTCGACTATGGCATGGCTGTGGGCGTGCGCAAGACCTTCAAGCGCATCTACCGCCAGAACCTGTCCCGTGCCCTGATGCTCCTGGCCGGCCAGGAGGACCTGGACACCCAGATCAAGGAGCACCTGCAGAAGCTGGAGGCCGAGACCGGCCTGTATCCCAAGCTGGAGGACTGCGAGGACTTCTACGCCGCAGAACTCCCCTACCTGATGGAGACCTACGGCGTGGACGAGGCCACCGCCCGCAAGTGCCAGGAGTTCGCCCACTACCGTGCGGTGAAGGAGACCGACCGTGCCACCTACCAGGCGATGGAGGCCCTCATCCACAACCTGAACACCATGCACTCCCGTGCAGGCGCTCAGACCCCCTTCTCCTCTATCAACTACGGTATGGACACCAGCCCCGAGGGCCGCATGGTCATGAAGAACATCATGCTCTCCACCGAGGCCGGCCTGGGCAACGGCGAGACCCCCATCTTCCCCATCCAGATCTTCCGTGTGAAGGATGGCATCAACTACAACCCCGGCGAACCCAACTACGACCTGTTCCAGCTGGCTATGCGCTGCAGCGCCAAGCGGCTGTTCCCCAACTTCTCCTTCCAGGACGCCCCCTTCAACCTGCAGTACTATAAGGAAGGCCGTCCCGAGACCGAGATCGCCTACATGGGCTGCCGCACCCGTGTTATCGGCAACACCTATGATCCCACCCGTGAGATCAGCAACGGCCGCGGCAACCTGTCCTTCACCACCCTGAACCTGCCCCGCCTGGGCATCAAGGCCAAGGGTGACCTGAACCTCTTCTTCGAGAGCCTGGACAACACCATCGACCTGTGCATCGAGCAGCTGCTGGAGCGCTTTGAGTTCCAGTGCCGCAAGTGCGTGAAGAACGCCCCTTTCCTGATGGGTCAGGGTGTCTGGATCGACTCTGAGAAGCTGGATTGGGATGACGAGGTCCGTGAGGTCCTGAAGCACGGCACCCTGTCCATGGGCTTCATCGGCCTGGCTGAGACCCTGAAGATCCTCATCGGCGAGCACCACGGCGAAAGCGAGAAGGCCCGTGTTCTGGGTCTGGAGATCGTGGGCCACATGCGAGCCCGCATGGATGCTGAGAGCAAGAAGCGGGGCATGAACTTCACCCTGCTGGCCACCCCTGCAGAGGGTCTGTCCGGCCGCTTCGTGAAGATCGACAAGGAGAAGTACGGCACCATCGAGGGTGTGACCGACCGTGAGTACTACACCAACTCCTTCCACGTGCCTGTGTACTATCCCATCTCCGCCTACGACAAGATCGCCTACGAGGCTCCCTACCATGCTCTGACCAACGCCGGTCACATCAGCTATGTGGAGATGGACGGCGATCCCACCGAGAACCTGGACGCCTTCGAGCAGATCATTCGCTGCATGAAGGAGAAGGGCATCGGCTACGGTTCCGTGAACCACCCCGTGGACCGTGATCCCGTCTGCGGCTTCTCCGGCATCATCGGCGATCAGTGCCCCGGCTGCGGCCGCAAGGAGGATGACGGCGTGCCCTTTGAGCGCATCCGCCGCATCACCGGCTACCTGGTTGGCACCCTGGACCGCTTCAACAACGCCAAGCGTGCCGAGGAGCACGACCGTGTGAAGCACATCTAAAATAACTTTTCGGCCAAGCCCAATTGCATCGGGCTTGGCCGAAATTCTTTTTTACAGCCTGCTGCAGCGCACGGGCCGGAGGCCCGTACGTTTGCAGGCCGAGAAGAATTTTTCCGAGGCGCATGTCCTCGGAAAAATGATTTGTCTTTCTTTCCCCGCTGGGCGGCGAAACTCGGGGAGGCTTTTCGTATTCTCCGCACAGAAAAAAGAAACCTCCTGTTGTAGGATGACATCATCCCAAAACAGGAGGTTTTGTTATGAAAAACTATGTCTACGTCCGTAAAAGTGTTACCTGGGGCGGCCGCCGGTATGAGGTCCGGGGCAAGACCGAGGAGGAGGCCTGCGCCAAGCTGGCCCAGCTGCTGGAGAGTCTTCATGAGCGGGACTTGACGGTCAGCGTCGATGCCACCGTGGACCAGTGGTTCCGGCGGTGGAAGGAGGTCTACAAGGAACCCTCGGGGATCACCCCAAAAAGCCTGGCTCTCTATGACGAAAAGTATGAGGGGTACATCCGCCCGGTCATCGGCCACCGAAAGCTCCGGGATATCCGGGACCTGGACCTCCAGGCCATCCTGAACACCCAGGCGGGGAAGTCCTACTCCCACCTGTCCAAGCTGCGGATGGTCCTCCAGGAACTCTTCCGCCAGGCCCGTCGGTCCCGGCTCATCGTCTACGACCCGGCAGAAGGGTTGGTCCTGCCCGAGACCAGCCGGGGCAGCCACCGGACCATCACCGACAAGGAGCGCAAACATCTGCTGGCGGTGGCCCAGGACCACCCGGCGGGTCTGTGGGTCCTCACCATTCTCTATGCCGGTCTGCGGCCGGGAGAGACCGCGGCCCTGCTCTGGTCGGACATTGACTTCCAGCGGAACGAGATCCATGTGTACAAAGCGGTGGAGAGCGGCTCCCGGACCATCAAGCGGCCCAAGACCGAGGCGGGGACCCGAGACATCCCCATGCGCCAGGAGCTGCGGGAGAAGATGTGGGCCGCCCGGGGAGAGGCCGATCAGCCGGTTTTCCCGGATGCCCGGGGAAATATCCCCAGCGCCAACAGCCAGCGGCGGCGGTGGCAGAGCTTTGCCAAGGCTCTGGATATCCACATGGGGGCCAAGGTGGTGGACGGCCAGATCGTTAAGAGCGTTCTGGCCCCGGACCTGACCCCCTACTGTCTGCGGCACACCTTCTGCACCGATCTCCAGAGGGCAGGGGTGCCCATCAATGTGGCCAAGGAGCTCATGGGCCACGCCAATATCTCGGTGACCGCCAACATCTACACCCACCGGGACCAGAAGGTCCTCCACTCCAATATGGCAAAGTTGGACGGACGGAAAAAGCGGACTTGAGCGTTATGACTTGAGAGACCCGCTTCGCTGGGCTCTCTCAAGTATGTTTTGCGGCCTGCTGCAGCGCACGGGCCAAGGCCCGCACGTTTGCAGGCCGAGAAGTGTTTTCCGGCACGCACATGTCGCGCCGGAAAACGGACTAGACTCTGTTTCGCCGCTGCGGCGACGAAACTCTGCGAGGCAAAAAGGTCCTGCCGCAAATCATTTTGCGGCAGGACCTTTTTCATTCTGATCGTCCCAAAGGGACACAACAACTGCCCCAAGGGGGCAATATCACTGGGCCAAAGGCCGAATTTCACACGCGTATGCGTATTTCACTGAGCCAACGGCTCAATTTCACTGGGCATCTGATTATAAGATGCCCAATTCCTTGCCTTGCTTGGTCAGCTCTGCCCGGCAGTCGGGGTGGGCGATGTCGATGAGGGCCTTGGCCCGGTCCCGGACGGTGAGATGCTTCAGGTTCACCATACCGTATTCCGTGACCACGTACTGCACATCCGACCGGGGGGTGGTGACGATGGTGGCAGGGGGGAAGAAGGGCATGATGCGGCTCTTGGGGGAGCCGTCGGGGTTCTTGCCCAGGGTGGACTTGAAGGCGAAGAAGGACTTGCCCCCCTTGGCCATCTGAGCGCCCCGGACGTAATCGGCCTGTCCGCCGGTGCCGCTGAACTGACGGGTCCCCATGCCCTCGGAGGCGATCTGGCCGAAGAGGTCGATGGCCATGGCGGTGTTGATGGAGATCATGTTGTCGTTCTGGGCGATGTTCATGGGGTTGTTCACCACGGGGAAGGGGCCGAAGAACATATCCTCGTTGTGGTCCAGATATTCATACAGGGATTTGGAGCCGAAGGCGAAGCCCACCACGGATTTGTTGGGGATGAACTTGGGACGGCTGTTGTTGATGACCCCGGACTTCATGAGGGCCATGATGGAGTCGGTCATGAGCTCGGTGTGACACCCCAGGTCGTTCTTGCCGGTGAGACCAAAGCCCACGGCAGAGGCCACCTCGCCGATGCCCAGCTGGATACAGCCCCCGTCGGGGATCTCGTCCAGCAGGAACCGGGCCATGGACAGGACTTCCTCGTCGGCCTCCTCCACCACGCCGCCGGGGGTGGTCTCCTTCTCCACATCGGCAAAGACCACGTGATCGGCTTCGGAGACATGGATGAGGGTCCGCTGGCCGTAGACGTAGGGGGAGAACTTGTTCACGTGGAGGACCACGGTCTTGGCCTCCTCCTGGATGAAGGGGTGCATGCACACACCGGAAGCGCCGTGGCTCATGTATCCATTCTCGTCGGGGCTGGACACATCCAGGAAGGCGATGTCCGTGTGGAAGGTGTGGCGGCACCACTGATCCACCTGGCCCAGATGGACGGAGGTATAGTCCAGGCTGCCCATCTTCAGGGCACGGCGGTCCTCATAACCCACGAAGTAGGTGCAGAACCGGAAGGCCTTGGGGTTGGCGCAGTCCAGCAGGGACATGGGAGGAAAGACGTTGGACAGGCCGATGGTCACATCCTCCAGTTCCTCGGACCGCTTGGCCAGCTCGTCGGCGATGGCCCGGGCGTAGCTGGTGCAGCAGCCGATGTACACATTCATGCCGCTCTTCACCATGGCAGCGGCCTGGGCGGCAGAGATTTCTTTTTCCTTAAATTCCTGTTTCAGCTGTTCGGTCATGGGGGTCCTCCGGTCACAGGGTCAGGGTAACGGTGTCCAGGAGCTCCTGGAGGGAGTTCACAAACTGGGCGGTGTGCCAGCCGTCAGCGGCGGCGTGGGCGATGTTGATGGCCATGGGCAGGGTGAGCTTGCCCTCCTTCTCGGTGGCCTTGCCGTAGGTGATCACCGGGAACATGTTGGGCTGACCGCCCCCGGCCACATGGGAGGTGTAGGACTCGAAGTCCACCCAGGGGACGCAGGAGATGCAGTAGAAGTTCCAGGGCTGGCCGGGCTTGGCCTTGATGCCGTGGTTGCCGCCATAGGTGGCCATATCCTCCTGGACAGCCCGGTAGAAGGCGGCGAAGTCCTCGCTGTGCTCGGTCCAGAGGTCGGAGAAGGTGTGGTCATCCTCATGGAAGATGGTGTAGTTGGGGTGGACCACGTCATGGGTGCCGGGGTTACCCTCCTTGTCCACGGCCATACGGAAGGCGGGGTGGGAGAGAATGTTGTGGGAGACGCACCAGATGAAGCTGGGGTAGAACTTCAGTCCGTTTTTATCCAGCATGGCTTTGAAGCGGGTCACGTCCAGGCGGACGTTCATGGTGTAGCCCACGGGCAGGATGTTGCGGTAGTAATTGAAATGTTCCCGGCGGGGCCAGGTGGCGAGATCAATGGGGGTAAACATAGGGTGTGCCTCCTTACAGTGTAGTTTGACGGGCCAGGAGCTCCTGTTTGAGCTTTCTGGTGCGGATGATGTTGGGGATGATGCTCAGCAGACTGCCTGCCAGGAACATGGCGATGCCTGCGGCGATGGTGGGGGTGATGGGTTCTCCCAGGACCACCAGGGCCACAATAGGGGCCAGGATGGGCTTGAAGAAGAACACCAGACTGCCATAGGTGGCGCTGGTCTTCTCAATGGCCATCATGTGGAAGACGTAGCCTGCCGCGCAGTAGACGATGCAGATGAAGAGGAAGTAGGGGAGGGTCTCCAGGGAAAAGCCCTGAAGGAAGGGGACGTCGCAGAGGATGTCCAGCCCCAGTTTTTCGTAAATGGCACGGCCTGCTCCCGTATGGCCCAGAAGGAGAAGGAGGAAGAGTTCCGCAGAGCCAAAGAGGAAGGAGAAGCAGGTCACCACGATGCTGCTCATCCGGGCGGTCTTCCGCTTGGACAGGACGGAGTACAGGGAGAAGAACAGGGCGGCCAGGAGGACCATCACCAGGCTCACGGGATTTAAGCCGCTGCCCCCGAAGGGGTTCACGATGATGAGGATACCCAGCAGGTCGAAGACTAGAGCCAGGATGTTGTTCCAGCGGATGACCTCATGGAGGATGAGAGCCGCCAGAACGGTGACGAAGATGGGGTTGCCGGAGAAGATGACGGCCACCACGTTGGCTTGGCCGAAGGTCACCGCCAGCTGGAAGAGGGCCATAAAGAGGACCACCGTGAGAAAGCCGGAGAAGGCGAAGTATCCGTAGTCCCGTTTGGTGAGCTTCACCCTGTGCTTTTTCAGGAAATACCGGGCCACGGGGATGAGGAGAAGTCCGCCCACAAAGGCCCGCTCCAGGGTGAGCTGCATGGGGTCAAAGGCCCCCACGGCGGGGAGCTTGAGAAAGACCTCCATGGTGGAGAAGATGGTGACCGACAGGGCGATGCAGATACAGCCAATCAGGAAATCTTTATTCATGGGCAGGAACCTCCTTGGGGCGGCGGTTTCGCAGAATGGCGGGGATGATACCCAGAAGACTGCCCACCAGGAACATGGCGATACCCAGGAGGATGGTGGGGGTGATGGCCTCCCCCAGGATCAGCAGGGCAAAGATGGGGGCCAGGATGGGCTTGAAGAAGAAGACCAGACTGCCGTAGATGGCGGAGGTCTTTTCGATGGCCAGCATGTGGAAGACGTAGCCCGCCGCCGTGTTCACGATGCCCACGAAGAGGAAGTAGGGGAGACTCTCTTGGGTGATACCCTGGAAGAAGGGAACCTTGGCGAAGAGGTCCAGCCCGGCGGACTGAAGGGCGGCGGCAATCGGCTCCAGGTGGCCCAGCAGAAGAAGGGCGCAGAGTTCCAGGGAGCCAAAGAGGAAGGAACAGCAGGTGACCACGATGCTCCCCACCCGGGCGGTCTTTTTCTTGCCCAGCACGGCGTACAGGGCGAAGAGGAGGGCGGAGAGGACGGTGAGGGCCACGCTGAGAAGGCTCACTTGGCTGCTGCCGAAGGGGTTGACGATGACCAGAATCCCCAGGATTTCAAAGACCAGGGCCAGGATGTTGTTCCAGCGGATGGTCTCGTGGAGGATCAGAGCGGCCAGAACGGTGACAAAGATGGGGTTGCCGGAAAAGATGACCGCCACCACATTGGCCTGGCCGAAGGTCACTGCCAGCTGGAAGAGGACCATGCCCAGGCAGACGTTGAGGAAGCCGGTCATGGCGAAGTAGGCCAGGTCGTGGCCGGTGAGGGAGACCCCCTTCTTTTTCAGGGTGTGGGCGGCCACGGGGATCAGGCACAGACCGCCCACCAGGAATCGTTCCATGGTGATCTGGAGGGGATGGAAGGCTCCGGACAGGGCAGGGTGTTTCAAGACTACTTCCATGGAGGAGAAGATCAGGGTGGCCATGGCGATGCAGACACAGCCCAGGGCGAAGTTGCGGTTCATGGGAAAAGACCTCCTGGGTCGAAATTTCGGTTCTCAACCTTTTATTATAGTCCTTTTAGAAGGAAAAGCAAGACCAATGGCCGGGTCTTGTTTTCTCTGTTGGGATGGGCTATAATCAGACCCAGGAAAACAACCATTCAGGAGGGACCATTATGGCCATTTGCAACGCCTGCGGGGTGGAGCTTCGACCCGGAGCCCGCTTCTGCGATATGTGCGGCACCAAAGTGAATAAGATCTGCCCCAGCTGCGGGGAAGTTCTGCGAGATATTGCGAAATTCTGTGACCTGTGCGGCGAGAAGCTCCCTGCCCAGCGGATCGTCACCGTGAAGCGGACCGTTCAGGGCGGCGTCTCTGCCGGTAAGGACCACACCGTGGGCCTGAAGGCCGACGGCACCGTTCTGGCTGTCGGTGACAACCGGTTCGGTCAGTGCGAGGTCAGCGGCTGGACCGACGTGGTGACCGTGGCCGCCGGTAAGAACCACACCGTGGCGGTCCGCCGGGACGGTACCGTCCTGGCTGCCGGTGACCGGTCCATGGGCCAGTGCGCCGTGGAGGACTGGACCGATGTGGTGGCGGTAGCCGCCGGTGACTACCATACCGTGGGCCTGAAGGCAGACGGCACCGTTCTGGCTGCCGGTCGTCCCAGCGATGGCAAGTGCAAGCTGGGTGAATGGAAGGGCATCGTGGCAGTGGCTGCCGGCATGGAGCACACCCTGGGCCTCACCCAGAACGGCACCGTGGTGGCCGCCGGTGAGGGCATGTTCGGCTCCTGCAATGTGAAGGACTGGAAGGATATCACCGCCATTGCCGCCGGACACATCCACACGGTGGGCATCCACAAGAGCGGTCAGGTGGTGGAGGCCGATGCCTTTGCTGCCCCCAGCGTTCTGGCCTGGACCGACATGGCAGCTTTGGCCGTGAGCCCCTTCC
>JAFZEB010000026.1 GCA_017560855.1 Ruminiclostridium sp. | reverse complement strand
GGCGATGGGGCTGCTCCCCATCCACCCGGAAACGGGCGTTATAGACCTGCTTGCGGCGGGCATCCATGGCCACGCAGACCTCCCCCTCAAAGCCGGCCAGGTTCCAGGCCATGGACTCCAGGGTGGAGCATCCGGCGCAGGGCAGTTCCCCGCCCCAGGCCAGGCCCTTGGCGGCGGCCACGCCGATGCGCAGACCGGTGAAGGAACCGGGGCCTTCCGCCACGGCGATGAGGTCCATATCGGCCATGGTCAGGCCGCAGTTTTTCAGCATATCCTCCGCCAGAGGCAGGAGGGTCTGGCTGTGGGTCAGGCCGGTGTTTTGAAAGGCCTGGGCGATCAGGGTCTCGTCCTCGCACAGGGCCACAGAGGCGGCCACGGCGGAGGATTCCAGGGCTAAAATTTTCATTCGTCCATCCCCTTTACAGTAATGATGCGCTGGTCGTCTCCCTCGCCCCGACGGATGTCGATGTAGATGGTGTCGGGTTCCAGGGCGTCCAGGATGTTTTCGCTCCACTCCACGGCGCAGATGCCGCCTCGGGCCAGGAAGTCCTCCCATCCGATGTCGAAGAGTTCTTCGGAGGAGTGCAGGCGGTACATATCAAAATGGAAGAGGGGAAGACGGCCCCCCTCATATTCGTTGACGATGGTGAAGGTGGGGCTGGTGACCCGTGCGGGGATGCCAAGGCCCCGGGCCATGCCCCGGACAAAGGCGGTTTTTCCTGCGCCCAAGTCGCCGGAAAAGGCGATGACCGTGCCGGGGGCCATCTTCTGGACCAGTTCCTGGCCCAGAGCCTCGGTCTCCTGGGCACTGTTGGTGTAACGTTCCATGGGTTCCATTCCTTTCCATGGGGCAAAGCCCCGTAGACATAGTTCAAAATATTTTACCACAAATCTGTCCGGGATGCACCCCCTCCCGACAAAATTTATACGGATTTGGGGATAACATAGGAAGAGAATATTGGGAAGGGGTGAGAACATGGTCAGAAAGGGAGATTGGCTGATTGTACTGTGCCTGGCGGCATCCCTGTACGGCCTGACCCTCATCTGGTCGGCCACCCGGTATGACCCGGACCTCCACGGTCTTCCCCTCAAGCAGCTCATCGCCCTGGGGGCGGGGGTGGTCCTCTGCCTAATTTTGCGGCGGCTGCCTATCCGGGCCATGGTGGAGAAGGGATGGTGGCTTCTGGCTGCCGGGAATGTGGGGCTGCTTCTGCTGCTCATCCCCTTTGGCAACGACGATGGCACCGGCAATAAAAGCTGGCTGGCCCTGCCGGGCGGACTCTTCAACCTGCAGCCCGGTGAAGTGGTGAAGGTGGGCTTTCTCCTGCTCCTGGCCCTTCAGCTGACTTGCCTGGAAAAGCGGGGGCTGAACCGACCTAAGGCCGTTCTCCTGCTGACCGCCCATGTGCTGTGGCTGTGCGGGCTGGTTTGGGTGGTTTCCGGGGACTTAGGCATGGTAACGGTCTACCTGTGCATCTATTTCGGGATGCTCTGGGGGGCGGGGATCCACCCTCTGTGGCTCCTGGGGGAGCTGGCCGCCGGGGTGGGAGCAGTGGTCCTTTTGTGGCCACACCTGCCGGAGTATGTGCGGATGCGGTTTCTGGTGGTCTGGGACCACGACCTGGACCCCTTGGGAAAGGGCTTTCAGCAGGAGCGGAGCCTTCTGGCCATTGGCTCAGGCCAGGTCACCGGTCAGGGTTACCTTCGGGGGACCCAGACCCAGAGCCCCTCGGCATCGGCCCTCCCGGCCCGCCACACCGACTTCGTCTTTTCCGTGGCTGGGGAGGAGCTTGGCCTGGTGGGTTGTCTTTTTATCCTGCTTTTTTTGGCCGCTATTATCTTGGGGTGTCTGATCCTGGCACGAAAAGGGGACAGGCTTCTGGCTCTGACCGCCATGGGGGTGGCCGGGATGGTGGGGAGCCAAACCATATTAAATGTAGCCATGTGCCTTTACGCCGCCCCGGTCATCGGGGTGACCCTGCCTTTTTTCAGCTACGGCGGGTCTTCCATGCTGGCCTCCTTCGGGGCCGTGGGCATCCTGTTGTCCTTGGGGAAGGAGAGGAAAAAACTGACCGGATAGGGGAACGCCTGGGGGGACAAACTGGGGACAACCAATACAAAGGAGGTTAGCCCATGTCTCGTATTTTCCGGCGGGGCGGTTCCATGCTGGTCCTGGCCGCTCTGCTGCTTTCTCTCTCCCTGCCAGCCCAGGCCCTCTTTGACCTGGATGACCAGGTCACCGGGGACAGCCCCAAGCCCATTGCCGAACATCTCACCCTCACCACCTATAAAAATGTGGCGGTGGAGGGGAACTTTGCCGCCGTAGACCCCGACGGGGAGGGGGTCACCTTCCGCATCACCAAGAACCCGGCCCGTGGGGCGGTGACCCAGGGGTCAGAGGGCTCTGCCGCCTTCACCTACACCCCCTATGAGGGGAAGCTGGGGAAGGATTCCTTCACCTATGTGGCCGAGGATGCCAGCGGGAATGTCTCCCAGCCTGCCCTGGTCTCCATCAAGATCACCCGGCCTGACACCAAGGTGACTTATGCCGACATGAGCGGCCACCCGGCCCACAAGGCGGCCATCGCCCTGGCGGCGGCGGATGTCTTTGTGGGGGAGCGGATGGGCCAGACCTGGTTTTTCCGGCCTGAAGCCCAGGTGACCCGGGAGGAATTCCTGGCCATGGCCATGGAGGTCACCGGCATGGAGACCCTGCCTGAGGCAAAAATGACCGGATTCTCCGACGATGACAGCATTTCTGTCTGGGCCAAGCCCTATGTGGCCTCTGCTCTCCGGTCAGGGATGATCCAGGGGTCCGACACCCAGGAGGGGGCTTTCTTTGCCCCGGCCCGGGCCATCACCCAGACCGAGGCCGCCGTCCTGCTGAATCGTCTCCTGCGGGTGGCCGACGTGGCGGACACCGGCAAGCTCACCGGGGAGGCCGCCCCTGTCTGGGCCCACCAGTCGGTGGTGAACCTGGAGGCCGTGGGGGTCCTGGAGGGGTCTGCCGACCTGAACGGGAACTTGACCCGTGCCCAGGCGGCGGAACTGCTCCTGTCTGCCATGGAGGTCCTTGATTTCCGGGAAAGTATCTGGTAAAGCCTGAGAGGAACTGATAAAGCAAATGGTCCGAAAGGAAACCGATGTTGTGATCGTGTGGCCCCTACCTGTTGTAGGGGCGCATCACGATGCGCCCGCCACGTTGTGCGATGACCTACGTTGCCCGGGCGATTCGTGAATCGCCCCTACGACCAAGTGGGCAGGTTTGAGGATTCGTCCCCCACAGGAGG
>JAFZEB010000025.1 GCA_017560855.1 Ruminiclostridium sp. | reverse complement strand
GTGATCTTGGCGTCACGGTAAGCACGCTCCACGTGCATACCCTTCAGGAAGCCGGTGCCGCCGAAGATCTGGAGGGCATCGTTGCAGACTTCCAGCGCGATGTCGGAGGCGTACATCTTGGCCATGGCAGCTTCCATGGCGTAGGGGGCATGTTCCTCCTTCAGCTCAGCAGCGGAGTACACCAGGAAGCGGGCACAACGCAGCTTGGTGGCCATATCAGCCAGCTTGAAGGACACGCCCTGGTTCACACCGATGGGCTTGCCGAACTGCTGACGCTCCTTGGCGTAGGCCAGAGCCTCCTCGTAAGCGCCCTGGGCGATACCCAGAGCCTGGGCGCCGATGCCGATGCGGCCGCCATCCAGGGTGGCCATGGCGATCTTAAAGCCGTCGCCCTCCTTGCCCAGCAGGTTCTCCTTGGGAACCTTCACATCATTGAAGATGAGCTCAGCAGTGGTGGAGGAGCGGATGCCCAGCTTGTCGTAGTGGTCGCCGTACTCGAATCCGGGCCAGCCTTTTTCCACAATGAAAGCGGAGATGCCTCGGGTGCCGATGTCGGGGGTGGTGACGGCGAAGACCACATAGGTGTCTGCCTTGGGGGCGTTGGTGATGAAGATCTTGCCGCCGTTGAGGAGGTAGTGGTCTCCCTTGTCCACAGCGGTGGTCTCGGTGCCGCCGGAGTCAGAGCCTGCGTTGGGCTCGGTCAGGCCGAAGGCGCCGATCTTTTCGCCCTTGGCCAGGGGGACCAGATACTTTTTCTTCTGTTCCTCATTGCCGAAGGCGTAAATGGGCCAGGTGCCCAGGGAGGTGTGTGCGGAGAGGATGACACCTGCGCCGCCGTCTACACGAGCCAGTTCTTCCACGGCGATGGCGTAGCTCAGGGCGTCGCCTCCCATGCCGCCGTATTCCACGGGGAAGGGGATGCCCATCCAGCCCAGCTCACCCAGCTTTTTGACGGCTTCGGTGGGGAACTCGTTGTTCTGGTCCAGCATGAATGCGATGGGTTTGATCTCTTCTTCAGCAAAGGCGCGGATCTTGGAGCGGAGCTCCTCATGGGCCTGGGTGGTCTGAAACAGCATGTGGTTACCTCCTTGTAATATGTCTATACTTGATGAATCTTGTCCAATATCGCAGTAAAAAAATACCCTTTTCACGAAGGGGATCGTTGAGGGAAAAAACCTCGTAGAGTTTCGCCACCGCAGTGGCGAAATATAGTTTAGTCCGTTTTCTGGCGCGACATGCGCGTGCCAGAAAACTCTTCTCGGCCAGTCAGTGTGCCCAAAGGGCGCGCGCAACAGGCCGTAATCCAACCAATTCGGAAAAGGCTTTGCCTTTTTCGAATTAGTTCAAAAGGGATTCCAGGGTATAGGACCGCAGCTGATCGGTGAGGGTCTTCTGAATGGCCATCAGCTGGGGATGGACCGAACATCCGCCGTTCTGTCGACGGGTGCAGGAAAAGTCTGGGTCCATACAGGCGTTGACCTCGTAGCTCCCCTCGATGACGGTGATGAGGTCATACAGGGAGATCTCAGCCGGGTCCTTGTCCAGGCGGCAGCCGCCGTCCACACCGCGGGTGATCTGGATGAAACCGGCCTTTGCCAGCTTCTTTGCGATCTTATAGGCAAACTGCTGGGGGATGAACTCCTTCTGGGAGATATCACCTACGGAGCGTTTCTCTCCGTCCATCAGGTTCTGCAGAATACGCAGGGCGTAATCGGTTTCCCGGGTAATGAGCACGACTGTCACCTCCTGTTGTTTGATGAGGCTATTCTAGCAAAGTGGATTTAGTTTGTCAAGTATCGAAGCCAATATTTTCCGACAAATTTTGTTACAAAGAAAGAGTCGGTCTAACGACCGACTCTCAAGAAGAATTGTGTTTAGATTTTTTGTAATTCTTTCTTAGTGTTTTCCGTCCTTACGGTCAGTATGTTGTATATCATAATACTGATGAACACGATGCCGCCGCCCAGAAGGGCCAGACCGGAGAGGGACTCTCCCAGGACGATGGCCACCAGGACGGGGTTCAGGATGGGCTCGATGCCCGAGACCAGAGAGGCCGACACCGGCGGGGCCGTGCGGATACCGATGGTGAAGCAGAGGTAGGCCAGGCCCAGCTGGAAGACACCCATCAGGATGGCGCACAGGACGATCTGGCCGGAGTATTCCGTTTCCCTTGCCACCGAGGGCAGACCGATGAGGACGCACATGGCGTGGCCCAGGATGGTGGACCACAGGGGGTCGCCCCCGGGGATCTTGTTCAGCAGGAAGACCCAGGCATAGCACAGCCCGGAGAACAGGGCCACGGCATTGCCCAGCAGATTTCCGGCGGAGAGGCCGTCCAGGAAGAAGCAGGCGATGCCGCCGAAGACCACCATACAGGTGATGATGTCCAGCTTTTTTGGCTTTTCGTGGAAGAACAGCCACAGAAAGAGGATGACGAAGACCGGATTGGTGAACTGGATGAGGATGGCGTTGGCGGCGGTGGTGAGCTTGTTGGCCAGGGCATAGCTGGAAACCGTCAGGCACATGGCGGCCGCACCGGCCAGGACCCCGGGGGTGAGCTTCAGCTTCTTGCCGGTGACCTTGGCGAAGAGGAGCAGGATGCACACCGAGATGCCGCACCGCCAGGAGTTGATGGAGAGGGCCTGCCAGGGGATGACCTTGATGAGCAGACCGCCCAGGCTGAAGAGGACCGAGGCGGCAAAGATGAGCAGGAGCCCTTTTTTCTGTTCCATGGGAAATCCCTCCTTGCAATGGGAATGGTTTGTAGCAGAGTAGTACCACAGAGCGTGGTGTTATTTGTGCAGACGGATAATGGCCTTGGTCTCAGTGCCGTCCTGGGACTTGATGGTCACATAGCGGCTGTCCTCGGTCTCCCCGTAGAGGCACTGGACGGTCTCCCCTTCGGTGATGGCCTGCTTGTAGGCGATCTCAAACTCGCAGGCCTCGGGGAGGGCATAGACCTCCTCC
>JAFZEB010000024.1 GCA_017560855.1 Ruminiclostridium sp. | reverse complement strand
GACTCTGAGGGCCACACCCGGCCAGGAGGACCAGAGACAGCAGCACTGCCATCACTCTCATCCCTGTCGCCTCCTGTTTAATGTGTGCAGGGTGGTCTCCCGAAGCTTCACCCAGGTCACCGGCCAGCGGATGACCCCATAGCCCATCTGCCGTTCCTGTCCGGCGGCAGCAAAGGGGGTAAGGTACGGGGTGCCGAAGGTCTCCAGTTGGGCCAGACGGACCACCAAGACCGCCCCAAGGCCCACCACAGCGTAGAGTCCTCCTAGGCTGGCGGCAATGGCCAAGCCGAACCGCCACAGCCGCAAAGCAGCAGAGAACTCCTGGCTGGGCATGGTATACCCGGCAATGCCTGCCACGGCCACCACAATGAGGACCACCGGGGAGACGATCTTGGCCTCTACGGCGGCGGAGCCCACCACCAGGCCGCCCAGGATGGAGACCGTGGTGCCGATGGGTCCCGGCAGGCGGAGTCCGGCCTCCTGGACGATCTCAAAGGCGGCCAGCAATATGAGGACCTCGAAGACTGTGGAGAAGGGCACGTCCACTTTGGCCTCGGCAATGGACCAGGCCAGACGGGCAGGGAGCATCTCCGGGTGGAAGTTCACCGCCGCCACATAGATGGCAGGCAGGAAAAGGGAGAGGAGCATACACCCATACCGCAGAATGGAAAGGACCGAAGAGGTCACCCAGTTCTGAGACCGGTCCTGACTGGTCTTGAAGAACTCCCGTACATCCCCCGGCAGGAGATACCCCAGAGGGATGCCCTCCACCAGGACCCCCACCCGACCTTCCACCAGACCGGCGCAGAACCGGTCGGGGCGCTGGGTGTAGGGAATGAGGGGGAAGGCCGTTTTCACATCCTCCAGGATCTGCTCCTCGAACCCTGCCGCCTGGAAGAGTTCGTCGGTGTCGATCTGCTCTACCTTTTTCCGAACCCGTTCCACCAGGGCAGGGTCAGTGAGTCCCTCTATATATAGTATATCAATGGGTGTGATGCTCTGCCGTCCGGCGATGACCTCTTTTACCTTCAGTTCCGGGGCACGGAGCCGACGGCGCACCAGAGATGTGTTGGTCCGCAGGGACTCCACAAAAGAATCCATAGCCCCCTTGACGGAAGGCTCGTTCTCCGGCTTGCTCACCCCACGCTTCTCCTCGGTGATGGTGAAGCAGGAGAGCATCTTTCCCGCCGCCGGGAAGGAGAGGACCACATTCCCCGCCACCAGTTCAAAGACGGCCTGGTCCAGGGTGGTCAGGACCTTCACCCCGGCATAGATCCCGCCCTCGGTCATGAAACGGAAGGCCTGCTCCGGGGATGCCTCCCGGAACCGCAGGTCCATGACCAGGGGCCGCAGAACATAGTCATTGAGCCGCTCGAAGCGGACCTGCCCCATGATGGCAAAGACGGTGGCCTTCTTCTCTGGGTCTCCCCCAATGAGGATGGGCCGCTGGTCAAAATCCACTGTATCCTTAAAAACGAAACAGATCCCCTCCTCAGTCAGATCCCCCGAAAACCGGGGTTCCTGCCGGGGATGGGGCGGGATATCCGTCCCTTTTGGTCCGATCCGACCCATGAAAGCCCCCCTTTCTTTCCTTGATGGTGGATAGTATGGGCAAAACAAAGCCAAATCATGCCCCTGAAGGCGGTTTCCATTCCCCACCATTTGACAACATATTCTATTATGGTATAATGATTGTGTATGATTACGCATCTTCGACCCCTTCGTGGGTCTGACAGTTAGAAAGGCATCCCATGAAACGATTGATCCCCCTGTTGATGGCCCTCTCCCTGACCCTGGGCCTCATGACCGTCCCTGCCGGGGCTGTTTCCGCCCAGGCGGCTCAGGACTCTGCCCAGCTCCTGTACAACATGGAGCTCTTCAAAGGCGTGGGTAACAACCCCGACGGCACCCCCAACTTCGACCTGAACAACTCCCTCACCCGTGACCAGGCGGTCACCATGCTGGTCCGCCTCCTGGGCGCAGAGGACGAGGCCCTGGCCAAGAACTATTCCAGCCCCTTTACCGACCTGCAGAACTGGGCCAAGCCCTACGTGGGCTACGCCTACCGGATGGGCCTGACCAACGGCATCAGCAACACCCAGTTCGGTGCCAAGTCCACCGCCACCGCGGCCCAGTATCTGACCTTCATCCTCCGTGCCCTGGGCTACCAGGACGGAGTGGACTTCTCCTGGAAGACCCCCTGGGACCTTACGGATGCTCTGGGCCTCACCAGCGGCGAGTACCACGCCGGCACCACCCGGTTCCTCCGGGGAGACGCCGCCGCTGTCTCTGCCGAAGCCCTCTACGCACCCATGAAGGGCAGCGGTCAGACCCTGCTCATCTACCTGGCCAACCAGGGCGCCCTGGGAGGCAACACCGTGGTGGTGTGGAACTACGGCCACCTGAACATCCACCAGGATTTCGCCTCCTTCCTGTTCTACCCTGTGAAAGGCAGCCCCACCACCTTCCAGTCCTTCCATCTGGATAAGGTCACCGTGAACAGCCTTGGCTGCCACACTCTCCAGCTGAACACCACCCAGGAAGTCTCCAAGTACCTCTCTTCCATCGGGGAGGATGCCAGCGGCTTCGGCTATGTGGAGATCACCTATGACCAGCAGGCCGCCATCGATGCTGCCACCCAGTTCTATGATGATCCCAACACCGGCCTGACCCACCCCGTGGTGACCTACACCTTCCAGTACACCGCCATAGAGAACAACGGCAATGTGCTCACCGGTATTCTCCACTATCCTGTTTACTTCTGAGAAATGCACCAAAGCCCGCGAACATCAGTTCGCGGGCTTTTTTCTTGTTCGTTTTGGCGGAACGTAGTGCTGATTCGCCACGTTGGGCGGGCGATTCGTGAATCGCCCCTACAAGTGGTGGGTGCGAGAGAAGCCTTCTCCCTCTGGGAGAAGGTGGCCCGGCGCAGCCGGGACGGATGAGGGCGGCTTTCGCAGGTCGTACCCCTCATCAGTCGCCTTGCGGCGACAGCTTCTCCCCAAGGAGAAGCCTTTCTTACACCGAAACCGTTTCTTTCTGCTCCTCCTTACGCTTTCCCCGTCTCACCGCCTTCTCCCCCTCGCAGACCACCACAGGAGTGACCGCCAGGGCCAGAAGGGTCAGCCAGCAGGTCATATCCAGAGGGACCACCCCGAAGGCCCCCTGTAAGGGGGGCAGGAGAAGGACGGCCAGCTGGAGGGCCAGCCCCGCCAGGAAGGCCTTGTTCATGGCCCCGTTGGAGAAGAACCCCAGCCGGAAGAGGGAGGTCTCCTCGCTGCGCACATCAAAGGCGTGGAAGAGCTGACAGAGGGTCAGGGCGGCGAAGGCCATGGTGTTTGCCACGGCGTAGTCTCCGGTGAAGTACCACCCCAGTCCGTAGGCCGCCAGGGTCAGTCCTCCCACCATGATCCCCTGCCAGGCCAGACGGAAGGAAAAGGCTTTGGAAAACAGAGGTTCCTCCCGCCCTCTGGGAGGGCAGTCCATGACGGTCTCCTCCACAGGCTCCACCCCCAGCGCCAGGGCGGGCAGAGAGTCGGTGACCAGGTTCAGCCACAAAAGCTGAACGGGAGTCAGGGGAGCCTGCGGGAAGTGGAGAAGGGTGGCCAGGAAAATGGTGATGATCTCCCCGATGTTGCAGGAGAGCAGGTAGTGGATGGCCTTGCGGATGTTGGCATAGATCCCTCTCCCCTGCTCCACCGCCGCCACCACCGTGG
>JAFZEB010000023.1 GCA_017560855.1 Ruminiclostridium sp. | reverse complement strand
GCCGACTATGCCATGGTGGAGGACAACTCCATGGTGAACATCATGGTAAACGGCCAGGGCCTGTGCGGGTGCTACGCCAAGACCGCCCAGTATCTGCTGAACGGCTTGGGCATCCCCTGCGCCTACATCACCGGCCAGGCTGGGGGAGAGACCCACGCCTGGAACCTGGTGTGGATCGACGGCAGTCCCACCTGGATGGACCCCACCTGGGGGGACCCGGTCTACGAGGGGACCGACCCGGCCAACGGCCCCAGCTATGACTACTTCGGCCTGACCACCGAAGAGCTTCTCCTGACCCACACCCCGGACGATGAAGTGGCCCTTCCCGTCTGCGCCGACCAGAGTTTGAACTACTACCGCCATGAGGGGCTGTATTTTGAACGCTATCAGCCCGATGGGGTGGTCTTCGCCCTGGAGCGGGCCATTCTCCGGGGAGAGCCCAAGGCGGCCATCCGCTTTGCCCCGGGCTGCTATGATCGGGCGGTGGACGCCCTCTTCACCCAGGGAGAGATCCATGGCCTGCTGGACGCCGCTGACCAGCGCACCGGGGCAGGATTGCACCTGGGGGGCAGCGTGTGGTACGCCCTGAACCGGGAGCGCTCCTCCCTGACCATCACCATACCATACTAAACAGCACATATGAGACGGAAACACAACCCTCATTTGACTCCTTTTGCTAGGGATCTGCGCAAAAACATGACCCCTGAAGAACGGCGGCTTTGGTATGAGTATCTTAAGTTCCATCCAGCTAAATTTACCCGACAGAAAGTTCTGGGACAGTACATTGCTGATTTCTACTGTGCCAAAGCAAAGTTGGTCATTGAACTGGATGGTTCCCAGCACTACGAAGGCAACGGCCTTGCCAAAGACCTGGCCCGGACGGCCTTTTTGGAAGGCTACGGTCTGACTGTCCTCTGCATTCCCAACAATGCAGTCACCGGGAATTTTCGAGGGGTTTGCGAGTATATCGATACGGTAGTAAAACAATCCCTCAGTCAGCCTGACGGCTGACAGATCCCTTTGCACAAGGGAGCCTGAGGTGTGCCCACGCCTATGCCTCCCCTGTGTAAGGGGAGGTGGCTCGCCGACAGGCGAGTCGGAAGGGTTGTAGGCCTGTCAGGTTCAACGATTCTCAACAGAAAGCCTCCAGCCGCTGGCTGGAGGCTTTTACACTGTCATACTTTTCCAAGATTTAACATTCAACCATTAAATTTAACAAAATTTTAACGCAGCCATGGACTTTTGCCAAATAAGGAGTATACTGTAACATAGCGTAATATCGAAACCCCTTCCAAATCTACCAAAGGAGCGTGGTTACCACGGGTATTTCCAACGTCATCGAACTCCTCAGCGGCGTGGCCCTCTTCCTCTTCGGCATGACCCTTATGGGGGACGGCCTGAAGAAGGTGGCCGGCAGCAAGATGGAGATGGTCCTCTACAAACTCTCCGGCAACGCCATCAAGGGTATCCTGCTGGGCACCGGCGTCACCTCCATCATCCAGTCCTCCTCGGCCACCTCGGTCATGTGCGTGGGCTTCGTCAACTCCGGCATGATGAAGGTCCGCCAGGCCATCGGCGTCATCATGGGTGCCATCATCGGCACCTCGGTCACCGGCTGGATCATTTGTCTGTCCGCCCTGGAGGGCGGCTCCGGCTGGGTCTCCCTCTTCTCCACCTCCACCCTCACCGGTGTGGTGGCAGTCATCGGTGTCATCCTGCGGATGTTCTCCAAGAAGCAGCTGCACAACCATGTGGGTGACATCCTCATGGGCTTTGCCATCCTCATGTTCGGCATGTCTGCCATGAGCGGCGCCGTCTCTCCCCTCCGTGAGAGCGAGTTCTTCCTGGAGCTGCTGACCAAATTCTCCAACCCCCTGCTGGGCATCCTGGTGGGCACCCTGTTCACCTGCGTCCTCCAGAGCGCTTCCGCCGCCATCGGTATCCTTCAGGCCCTGGCCTCCACCGGTGCCATCACCTTCGCCGTGGCCTTCCCCCTGGTCATGGGTATCGCCATCGGCGCCTCCATGCCCGTTCTGCTCTCCTCCCTGGGCGCCAACGTCAACGGCAAGCGGGCCGCCTTCGTCTACCTGTTCACCGACGGTCTGGGCGCCGTTATCTGGAGCATCATCTTCTACTCTGTGAACATGGTGATGGACTTCTCCTTCCTGTCCATGCCCATGACCATGGTGACCATCGCCGCCCTGAACACCGTCTTCCGCTTTGCCACTGTGGTGGTCCTGACCCCCTGCATCGGCATCATCGAGTGGATCGTCTGCACCCTGTTCAAGGACAACACCGAGCACGGCCCCGAGGAGCAGGACTTCGCCCGTCTGGAAGCCCGCTTCATCGAGCATCCCGCCGTGGCCATCGAGCACAGCCGGGAAGCCATCCACAACATGGCCTCCGAGGCCAAGGCCAACCTGGAAGATGCCTTCTACCTCATCGGCAGCTACTCCGACAAGGCCTACCGCCTCATCGAGCAGCGGGAGGATGTGGTGGACAAGTACGAGGACAAGCTGGGCAGCTACCTGGTAAAAATCACTGCCAACGAGCTCACCGAAGCCCAGACCAAGGAGGTCACCAAGTACCTGCACACCATCGGCGACATGGAGCGGATCTCCGACCACGCCATGAACATTGCCGAGGCCGCCAAGGAGATCTACGAAAAGGGCATTTCCTTCTCCGAGGCCGCCCAGAAGGAACTGCGTGTCATGTTCGACGCCGTCAACGAGATCACCCACACCGCCTTCACCGCCTTCATCAACAATGACCTGGAGCTGGCCTACCGCATCGAGCCTCTGGAGGACGTCATCGACAACCTCTGCGACCAGCTGAAGCTCAACCATGTCTCCCGTCTCCGCCAGGGCATCTGCACCCTGGACCAGGGCTTCGTGTTCAACGACCTGATCACCAACTACGAGCGGATCTCCGATCACTGCTCCAACATCGGCCTGGGCCTCATCGAGACTCAGTCGGATGAGTTTGATCCCCACGCCTACATCACCAGCCTGAAAGAGGTCCGCCACCACAGCTTTGACCTCTACCACGAGGCATACACCCACCGCTACGCCCTGCCTGTGGAACAGGAGTGCAAGTGCGACTAACGAGCAAAAAGGAACGGCACAAAAGTGCCGTTCCTTTTTTGCGTAGGATGACAACCCCTCCGTCTCGCCTGACGGCGAGCCACCTCCCCTTACACAGGGGAGGCAGAGGCGAGTACAAACCTTAGGCTCCCTTGTGTAAAGGGAGCTGTCTTTTGCCACAGGCAAAAGACTGAGGGATTGTAACCTAACGACACCGCACTACGTCCCATTCTTTACAATGTCCATGGGATATGCTAAAATCAACCTATCAAACCAATACCAAGGAGGTCCAACCATGAACCTGGAACTGCTGCAGAAGAACCTGGAAGCCAAGGGCTTCACCTACCGCTACTTTGACACCGCCCAGCAGGCGGCCGACTACCTGGTGGAATCCATCCAGGGCAAGACTGTGGGCATCGGTGGGTCCATGACCATCAAGGGGATGGGCCTCTATGACCGCCTGAAGGAGAACAATACCGTGGCCTGGCACTGGGAGGTCCCCGGCCCCGAGACCCTGGCCCAGGCGGCTGCCGCTCAGGTCTACCTCTCCAGCGTCAACGGCATTGCCGAGACCGGCGAGATCATCAACATCGACGGCACCGGCAACCGCATCGCCGCCACCCTCTACGACCGGGAAAAGGTGGTCCTCATCGCCGGGGTCAACAAAATCGCCCCCGACTGTGACCAGGCCCTGTGGCGGGCCCGAAACGTGGCCGCTCCCCTGAACGCCCGTCGTCTCAACCGCAAGACCCCCTGCGCCCAGGGTGAGGAGGTCAAGTGCTACGACTGCAAGAGCCCTGAACGCATCTGCAACGGCCTGACCGTCCTGTGGCGGAAAATGGGCGGCGTGAAGGAGTGCGAAGTGGTCATTATTGGCGAAGAACTGGGGTATTAAGCCCCAAAGGAGGGCCTATGTCCTATAAAAACTGTTTAGATTACTTAAACGACTACGGGCGGCTCCCTCTGTCTCTGGTCCCCTTCAACGAGATCGACAGCCTGATCCTGTCCATGTGCATCTACGGAGACTTTGACGGGATCCTGCCGGGACTGGAAGGGGAGGAGACCCTGCCCTTTCACCGGGCCATCCAGAAGCTCACCCAGAAGGAAGACTGGGCCGCTACCGGTCCCGTCATGGCCGCCCGGATCCCGGAGCTTCTGCTGAAGGCCGCCCGTGCCCCCCGATACGGCCGGGTGCGGATGGGCGGCTATGCCAGCGTGCTGGACGAGACCCGGGACTGCCAGTTCGCCGCCGTCACCTACCTGCTCCCCGACGGCACCCTGTACCTGGCCTTCCGGGGGACTGACGACACCCTGGTGGGCTGGAAGGAGTCCTTCTCCATGGCCTACCACTTCCCTGTGTCCGGCCAGGAGCTGGCGGCGGTCTATGTGAAAAAAGCAGCTGAAAAATTCCCGGGAAAACTCCGTCTGGGGGGACACTCCAAGGGGGGTAACCTGGCGGTGTGGGCGGCCATTCAGGCCCCGCCCCTGGTCCGTGCCCGGATCCATCTGGTGGACAGCTTCGACGGCCCCGGCTTCGCCCGGGACCTCACCAGCAGCAAGGCCTACCGGAACCAGCTTCACAAGATCGACGTGTACGTGCCCCAGTCCTCCATTGTGGGCACCCTCCTGCATCCCACGGGACAGTTTCTGGTGATCCACAGCCACGGCTCGGGCATCCAGGGCCAGCACGACCCCTTCACCTGGGAGGTTCGGGGCACCGCCTTCCGTTTCCGGGCCCACCGTTCGGTGCTGGGCAATAAATCTGCCAAGTCCCTCCACCGGTGGATGGAGTCCCTGGAACCCTGGGAACTGGAGGCCTTTGTGGAGCTCATCTTCTACCTGCTGTCGGTGAACGATGCCCACACCCTGACGGACATCGCCGAGAACCTGCCGGAGAATGCCCGGGCCATTGCTCACACCTACCGGAACCTGGACAAGCCCACCCGGCGGCTGGTCCGCTCCTGCCTGGGCCGCCTGATGGTCAGCCTGGGCCCCGACCGGGAACATCATGCGTAAAAAAAGACTTCCTCGTGAAGAGGAAGTCTTTTTCTTATTCGTGATGGGATTCGGCGGGATGCTCCTGGTAGACCTCCTCCGAGGCTTCCACTTCAAGCTGGAACTCCGGCTCCTCCCAGATCATGAGGGAATTCAGCTCCATGGGGCTTGCGGTCTCCTGGATGGCCACCCCGCCGTTCTGGTCATACACCCGCAGCTTGGGTTCCTTGTTGCTCCAACCGGACATGCACAGGAAAACTCCGTCCTCATTGGGAAACCGCATATAGTCCACGGTCATGGTGGTCCGCCCCAGAAGGGTAGT
>JAFZEB010000215.1 GCA_017560855.1 Ruminiclostridium sp. | reverse complement strand
GGATGCCCAGGTGCTCATAGGCCAGACGGGTGACGCACCGCCCTCTGGGGGTGCGGGTGAGGAAGCCCTTCTGCATGAGGTAGGGCTCGTAGACGTCCTCCAGGGTGACGGCCTCCTCGCCAATGGTGGCCGCCAGGGTCTCCAGACCCACAGGGCCGCCCCCATAGTTGGTGATGATGTTCCGCAGCATCTGGCGGTTCACCTCGTCCAGACCCAGATGGTCCACCTCCAGAGCCAGAAGAGCCTGGTCGGCCACAGACTTGGTGATGACACCCCCGGCTCTCACCTGGGCAAAGTCCCGGACCCGGCGCAGGAGCCGGTTGGCCAGACGAGGGGTGCCGCGGGTGCGGCGGGCGATCTCATAGGCCCCTTCCGGCTCGATGGGGACGCCGAGGATGCCGGCGCTGCGGGTGACGATCTCAGACAGCTCCTCCGGGCTGTACAGTTCCAGGCGGAGCATGACCCCGAAGCGATCCCGGAGCGGGGCGGACAGCTGGCCCGCCCGGGTGGTGGCCCCGATGAGGGTGAACTTGGGCAGGTCCAGGCGGATGGAGTTGGCCGAAGGCCCCTTGCCGATGATGATGTCAATGGCGTAATCCTCCATGGCGGGATAGAGGATCTCCTCCACCGACCGGTTCAGCCGGTGGATCTCGTCCACAAAGAGGATGTCGTTCTCGTTCAGGTTGGTGAGAAGGGCGGCCAGGTCACCGGGCTTTTCGATGGCAGGGCCGGAGGTGATGCGGATGTTGACCCCCATCTCGTTGGCGATGATCCCCGCCAGGGTGGTCTTGCCCAGGCCGGGAGGGCCATGGAGGAGGACGTGGTCCAGGGGCTCATGGCGGAGCTTGGCCGCATCAATGAAGATGGACAGGTTGTCCTTGGCCTTCTGCTGACCGATGTACTCGGTAAGGCTTTTGGGGCGCAGAGAACCCTCCCCGTCATCCTCCGGGGTAAAGGATGTGGTCATGAGAGGCTCGTGGACCTCTTCCATGGAGAAATCAATGCTCACAGGGTTCCCTCCTTTACTTTACCATTTTCCGCAGAGCCTGCCGGACGATCTCCTCCAGGGAGAGGGCATCCAGATCCAGACCCTTCAGGGCGGCGTTGATCTCCGCTGGGTTGTAACCCAGGACGGCCAGGGCAGCAGAGGCCTCGGAGGTCTTGTCCTGGGGAATGACAGTGACCC
Organism: Ruminiclostridium sp.; assembly: GCA_017560855.1. Lineage (GTDB taxonomy): Bacteria > Bacillota > Clostridia > Oscillospirales > Oscillospiraceae > Evtepia. Next base: position 1,703 of record JAFZEB010000215.1, on the reverse strand, counting down.
CGGATCCGCCGAAGCTCTCTTCGGCGGCGGGAAGCTGTCCCTTGGCCAGCTTGTCCTTCAGCTCCAGAATGATCCGCTGGGCGATCTTTTTGCCAATGCCGGGGGCCACCGTAAGGGCTTTTTCGTTGCCGGTGATGATAGAGGTGGCCAGCCCCTCCGGGGTGGTGGAGGACAGAATGGACAGGGCGGCCTTGGGCCCCACCCCGGAGACTCCGATAAGCAGCCGGAAACAGTTACACTCATTCTCGGTGGAAAATCCGTAGAGCTCCATGGCGTCCTCTCGGACGTTCAGATGGGTGAAGAGCTTGGCCTTCTCCCCCACCTGGAGGGCAGACAGGGTATAGCTGGTGGTACGGCAGGCATAGCCCACCCCGCCGCAGTCGATCACGGCCAGATTGGGGGCCACGTGACCCACCACACCCTTGAGATAGTAAAACACAGGCGAAAGCTCCTTTCTTTATTTCTGGTACAGACGAGAGGTATGGGACCGGGCATGGCAGAGGGCCACCGCCACCGCGTCGGCGGCGTCATCGGGCTTGGGGACGGCAGACAGCTTTAAGAGCCGCTTGGTCATGTCCATGACCTGCCGCTTCTCTGCCTTACCGTAGCCCACCACGGCCTGCTTGACCTGGGACGGGGTATACTCAAAGATCTCCACCCCCAGCTTGGCGGCCGCCGCCAGGATGATCCCTCTGGCCTGGGCCACCCCGATGCCTGTGGTGACGTTGGTGTTGAAAAAGAGCTCTTCAATGGCCATGGCATCGGGCTGAAAGGTCCGAATGAGGGTCTCCATATCCTCCTGGATCTGGAGCAGGCGCATGGGCATGGGGACCCCTGCCTGGGTGTTGATGGCCCCGCAGCGGAGCAGTTGGGCCTGACCCCGGTGGGCTTCCAGAATGCCGAAGCCCACGATGGCATAGCCCGGGTCGATGCCTAAGATGCGCAAATCCCTCTCTCCTCTCGTGTAGTCTCGAACTTTTGTACTATTATACCACAGGTGTCGGGGGAACTGCAAGGGGAAACAAAATGAGACCGCTGCAAAAAACCTCTTGCAGCGGTCTCAAAAATATAAATTGAATTATGCGTTCAGACGGGCTTCCAGATCGTTCAACTCCTGGGCCAGCGCCTGAGGCAGCTTGTCCCCAAACTGCCGGTAGAAGTCACGGATACCTGCGGCCTCAGCCTTCCACAAGTCACGGTCTACAGTCAGGATACTCTCCAGTGCGGCAGGGTCCATATCCAAGCCGGAAAGGTTGATATCTTCTGCCTTGGGCAGATAACCAATCTCAGTATCCTTGGCATCCACTTCGTCGAAGCAGCGCTTCAGGATCCATTCCAGGACACGCAGGTTGTCACCGAAGCCGGGCCAGATAAAGCTGCCGTTCTCATCGGTGCGGAACCAGTTGACGTTGAAGATCTTGGGCTGGTTGGGAATGATCTTGCCCATGTCCAGCCAATGCTGCCAGTAGTCCGCCATATGATAGCCGCAGAAGGGAATCATGGCCATGGGGTCACGGCGGGTCTCACCCACCTGGCCCTCGGCAGCAGCGGTCTTCTCGGAGCCCATGATGGAACCCACGAAGACACCGTGGTTCCAGTCCCGGGACTGGTAGACCAGAGGTGCGGTCTTGGCGCGGCGGCCACCGAAGATGATGGCAGAGATGGGCACACCGACGGGATTCTCAAACTCCCTGGAAATGCAG